>CACXDT010000078.1 GCA_902766405.1 Oscillospiraceae bacterium | reverse complement strand
GCTACTGTATATGCTGCGCATCCAGTTTTGAGACAGCCCCTTTTTTTGCAGTTTTGCCTCAATTCTCCGGGATGGCCGAGACAAAATAGATGATGTCACTCATAGTGCGCTCTTTGTCCCAATCCACACGGTTGACCGTGCTGCCCTGCATCGCGATTGTGGCGGTCTGGCCGCCGTCGAGCGTGTAGGCTTTCTGAACGCCTTTCTCAAAAATGAGCTTTCCGGCCTCGTTGACCGTCATACGCTTCCAGCACCGCCCCTCTTCACCGGTCGTCATCAGCAGGTAGTGCAGGTGGTCCTTTTGGGCGATGACCGCACGGGAGTACTGGGCATTGATCTCGCCAACAGGATAGCGTTCGGTTTCCGTGCGGAGCTCCCCGTTCTCTACAAGAATCGGACCGAAAGCGACAGAGAAGAGCACGTTGTTTTGTTCAATAAAGGCCTGGGCTTCGCCCGCCCCGGCCAGCTCACCGCGATGGGAAAAAATCATGTCTCCCTCGGCCGTGAAAAAGGCTGTATCTACGCGCTGTGGTTCGTTGCGGTAGAGCTGTCTTTGAAAAACAGTAATTCCCAGCGACCGGATATCATAGAAATCGCCGCTGAAAGCGATAACGGCATTTTCTTCCTCACCCATGACGGTGGCCTTCTGACGGATACCGGAGTTGTAGCGGCCGCCGGCCAGGGCGCGCCGAAGCTGTGAGCCGTCGGCAAGCTTGACCTCGGCAAAGGTGACGGCCGCACCGTCGATCGCCTCCTTCCAGGTGATGACAAGGATGGTCTCATCGCAGTAATAGCGCATTGTGGTTCCTTCCATGCGCTCAATGTCCGGATTCCAGCTGAGCTCCTGGCCCTCGAGCAGCGCAGCCGAGCGGTCGATCAGCGCTTGAATGACGGCTGGATCCGTCGTCTCACCAAAGAGGCTCGGATCGGGCTTGGGCGCCGCTGCGTTCTCGGGTATCGTATAGACAGCGCCCTCGGCCAGAGCGGCTATTCCACCGAGGCTCAGGATACACAGAGCTGCCAGCAGGGCAGCGATGGATCGGCATGCGGTTTGGATCATTTTTCTCATACTTATACCTTTTTGACTTCCGATTTAAGGAATTCCGTTTGCACGGTCCTCGTCGTACTTCATCTGTTCGCGCAGCAGCGCATAACGGGGGACCTGCTGCCCGGTCGGCAGATAGCGCCAGCCGTTCTCTGTGGGATCTCCGCCCTGCATCAACAGCTCACAGTTGGGGTGCAGACGGGCGTATTCCTCGATCTGCTCCTTCGGGATCTTTGTCACGACGGCCCGCAGTCGGTCGAACTCCAGACCGTAGAGACAGGTCAGATCAGTGACCTTCTTCAGGTTGCTGATATTCAGGTGCTTTAGCTTCGTGCATTTGGCGAGCGGACTCAGGTCGGTGACTGAGGTCGTGAAGATTTCGAGGTATTCAAGCTCCGGACAGCTTGCCAGCGGTGTCAGATCGTGAAGAGAGGTGATTGCTATGATGCATACCTCAAGCTTCGGCATATGGGCCAGAAAAGAAAAATCGGACAGATAGAAGTTGTGCCCCAGGTCAATGTATTTTGTCTCTGTACAATAGCCCAGTTTTTCGCAGTTGCTGTCGTTTACGGTGCGGATACGCACGCGCTCGGCGTCGCTCATCACGCTGCCCTTGAGCGTCATCAGCCTGGAGGAGTAGTATTCCTGCGTGAACCAGATCCGCCAGACCACGCCGAGCTCCGGGAAGTCCTCGCGAAACTGCGCCATGACGGCGTCGTCCACACCGCAGCCGTCGATAAGCAGATACCGGCAGGCGCGCAGATAGGGCGCCACGGCGCACAGCTGCGCCATGCCCTCATTGCCGATCGGCACACGGTAAAACTCGATCCGCTCCGATTCCGAGCTGACGGTCTGCCCGAAGAGTGAGAACGACAGCCGAAGATGAATGTCGGGATAGGCCGCGCGGATCGGGTCGAGCGCGGAGACCGTCTCCGCCGTGTAGGCACAGAGCCCGTTTTCATCAACAAAATTGATCTCACGCAGCTTGGGCAGCCTGGGCAGCACGGCCAGCAGTTCCTCGGCCGACAGCCCCAGCGTGTATGCGTCAAGACGTGTGCAGTCAGCGGCTACTTCCGTCTCGCCGACGGGGATCGTCCTGGATGGTTCTTCTGCGAGCGCTTGCCCATGCACAGATGAAAGCACAAAACAGAACAGAAAGAGAGTACATAAAGTTGTCACAAGACGGCATCTGAAGGCATCAGGAGCATATACGCGCCGGACCGATGCTGCGCGATCAAGCATTCCGTTTCATCTCCCTTATTGGTCAGATCATATAACGCTGTCTCCAGCTGACGCACATTGTGCGTCAGTTGCGGGCTATCGCCCGCTTACGTCCGCCAACGGCGGACGTGGAGAAAAACTACAAATATATTACCATCATGACGCCGAAAACACAAGCCATAACTGCGGTGTTTTTCCTGTGCAGCAGCAAGGGACAGATATGACCGGAAGAGCGTTCTGTTCATATTTTGGCCATAAACATATGATATAATAAACGTAGGATCGCTCATTATATTTGATTTTACGCCGTTTTTCTCGCGCCTGCGCGGCAAGTGAAAAACAGTATGGATGATATCCTTTCCGAAAAGATGAAGAGTAAGAATATGATAAAAAAGATACGTACAATAATAGCAGTATTCGCAAGTGCTTTGATGCTGCTTGGAGCAGGCCGTCAGACATCAAAACAGGAGTCTTGTTCGCATGAATCCTGGAAAAGCGGTGTGTGTGCAGATTGCGGCGCAGAGCTTGGATTTTACGATGAACTGCCGGACAAGTACTTTGCGCCGTGTGTCCATTCCGGAGAGCTTGTTGACATAAAGTATGAAACACCGTTTTACTACTCCAGCAACAGAAAACCGGTCAACCAACGGACGGCGCAGGTGTATATCCCGTATGGCTATGATCCGGAGACCAAGTATGATGTGATGATATTAATGCCAGGAAATATCTGGGAGCGCCATGTCTGGTTGAACTATGCCGACAATAAAGACCATCCGGGAATTAAGGGCCGGGATATTATTGACAATCTTCACTACTATGGGGATATCGCACCGACTATTTTTGTCGCTATCGGCTCGTGGGATGGCGGATATGTGGATCGCTGGGCTTTCCAGCTGGCCAGTGAAATCAAATATGTGCTGCTGCCAATGATATGTGCCAAATATTCTACGTATGCGGAAGAAGCTACGCCTGAGGGGATCGAGGCGGCCCGCGACCATTTTGGTGTGGGTGGCTGCTCAAACGGCGGCGTCTATGCCTATGACATCGGGCTGAACTACGACAAGGAGCTGTTTGGCAATGTGATGGTGCTCTCACCGAAATTGCTGCCAATCGATGCGCTTAACGAGGTCTCGCGGGGGGACAATACCTATGAAGTGCATATGCTATATATCGGAGCAGGCAACCGCGAGGGCAACACAAAGGAGAGCAAAGAGGAATATGATCAGCTGCTTGAGGCCTGTCCCTGGTTGGAAGAGGGAAGAAACACATTTTATAATACCGTCACAGGTGTTCATAACTGGCAGACATGGAGAACACAGCTGGTCAATGCCATGAAAGTGCTGTTCTGATACTCCAAACAATGATTGCGGGCCAGCCGGTAGCGGCTGGCCCTGAATTTATACGCGCTTCCACTTGGCCCCGTGGGGGATATCGGTGAGCTCGATGCCCTGGGCCTTCAGCTCGTCGCGGATGCGGTCGGCCTCGGCAAAGTTCTTGGCCTTCTTGGCCTCCTGACGGGCCATAATTTGCGCCTCAATCGCGGCATCGCTCTCGCCGCTCTCGTTGATGACCGTGAAGCTCCCGGCCGCGAGAGCCTCTTTTTTCAGCTCCTCGCGTTTTGCGGCGGCTTTTGCCATCAGATCGAGACTCAGCACGCTGTCGAAATCGGCGATCGCATAGATCTTCGTCGCGTCGTTGGTTTTGGCTTTCAGCACGTCGTACAGCGCCGTCACGGCCAGCGACGTGTTCAGATCGTTGTCGAGCGCCGCGCAGAATTTCTGCTTCAGCGCCGCGTAGGTCTCCTGATCGACCTCGCCGTCGCCATCCTTGAGCGCGGCGATTTTGGCCACGAGCTTGTTGTAGGCGGTCTGTGCGTTGTCTAAATTCTCCCAGCTGAATACCAGACTCTTGCGGTAGTGGCTCTGCAGGCAGAAGAGGCGGTAAGCGCGCGGATCGTAACCCTTTTCCTCGAGCAGCGAGACCGTCAGAAACTCGCCCTTGGATTTGCTCATCTTGCCGCCGGTGGTGTTCAGGTGGTAGACATGCATCCAGAAATTGCACCATTTGTGTCCGAGATAGCTCTCAGACTGGGCAATCTCGTTCGTGTGGTGGGGAAAGGCGTTATCAATGCCGCCGCAGTGGATATCCAGATCCTCGCCCAGATGCTTCATCGAGATGCCGCTGCACTCGATGTGCCAGCCCGGATAGCCGACGCCCCAGGGAGAGTCCCATTTGAGCGCCTGATCCTCGAACTTGGACTTCGTGAACCACAGCACAAAGTCATTCTTGTTGCGTTTGTTGGTGTCCTCCTCGACGCCCTCACGCACGCCGACATCGAGATCCTCGGCGTTGAAGTCGTTGAAAACGTAGTAGCGCTCTAACTTCGAGGTGTCAAAGTACACATTGCCGCCGGCCAGATAGGCGTAGCCGGTGTCCAGCAGCTTCGTGATGATCTTGATGTACTCTTCGATGCAGTTCGTGGCCGGCTCAACCACGTCGGGGCGGCGGATACCGAGCTTCTCGCAGTCGGAGAAGAAGGCGTCGGTGTAAAACTGCGCGATCTCCATGACGGTCTTATGCTCGCGGCGGGCGCCCTTGAGCATTTTGTCCTCGCCCTCGTCGGCGTCCGAGGTCAGATGGCCGACGTCGGTGATGTTCATAACGCGCTTGAGCTTGTAGCCCGCGTAGCGCAGATAGCGATCCAGAACGTCCTCCATGATGTAGGAGCGCAGGTTGCCGATGTGCGCGAAGTGATAGACCGTGGGGCCGCAGGTATACATTTTGACGATGTCGGGATGGTTCGGCACGAACTCCTCCCGCTTGCGGGTGGCGGAATTGTAGAGGATCATAAGAATCTCCTTTGCTCATTTATTCACGAAAAACATCCTTGTTGCGGACGAAATACTCCACGCCGGACCAAACCGTTGTGATAGCGATGACGGCGGTGACGGTAAGACACAGTGCTTTGTTGCCGCCAAAGAGCAGCATCATACCGAGCCCGACCATCGTGCTTGCTGTCTTGATCTTGCCGGACCAGCCGGCGGCGATGACGCGCTGCTGCTCAACGGCGAGCAGGCGAAGTCCGGACACGGCAAACTCGCGAAGCAGCACGATCGCCACAGCCCAACCGGGCATCAAGCCCTTTTCCACAAAGAAACACATGGCCGCCAACACAAGAATTTTGTCAGCCAGCGGATCCATGAATTTGCCAAAATCGGTAATCTGGTTGTAGTGTCGCGCCACATAGCCGTCAATAAAATCTGATAGACAGGCCAGCACATAGACAAGAAAGCCGGCCGCGGTGTGCCCGGTATACACCAACAGCAGGAACACCGGCACCAGTGCCATGCGCACAATCGTAATTTTACTTGCCGTAGTATGCATTTGTCAAGACTCCGTTTCGTGATTGCTTGTCACACGGCCTCGCCGATCAGATTTCCGTCCTCAACATCGCAGATCTCAACATCGACGATCGTACCTGGCTCGGCCTCACCGTAGAACAGCACCTGACCGTCGATGTCGGGGGAGTCGGCGTAGCTGCGGCCGACAAGCATGCCGCTCTCTTCATCCGTGTACTCACAGAGTACGCGAATCGTCTTTCCGATAAAGCTCTCTAAGAAGGCGTCCATGATCGGCTGCTGCAGCTCGAGGATCCGGTCGGCGCGGCGCTGTGCGGTCTCGGCGTCCACATGCTCCATGCGCTCGGCCGGGGTTCCTTCCTCGGGCGAGAAGGGGAAGACGCCGACGCGCTCGAGCTTCGCTTCCTTTAAAAATTCACAGAGCTCTTCAAATTCCGCCTCACCCTCGCCGGGCAGCCCGGCGATCAGGCTGGTGCGCAGCACCAGGCCCGGGATCTTCTCGCGCAGCGTCCGGAACAGCACGCGGATTTCTTCCCCGGTGCCGCGGCGGTTCATACGCTTGAGAATGCCGTCGTTGATGTGCTGGATCGGGATATCAAGATACTTTACGACTTTATCGTTATGTGCCAGTTCATAGATCAGCTCGTCGTCGAACTGGTCGGGGTAGAGGTAGTGCAGGCGGATCCACTCGATGCCCTCGATCTTCGCGAGCTCGCGGCACAGCAGGGCCAGCGATCGTCTGCCATAGAGATCGGTGCCATAGCGCGTGATGTCCTGCGCAATGACGATAAGCTCCCTGATGCCGTGGGCGGCCAGATCGCGCGCCTCGTCCAGCACATTCTCGATCGGGCGCGAGCGGTAGCGGCCTCGGATATAGGGGATCGCACAGAAGGCACAGAAATTGTCACAGCCCTCGGCAATGCGCAGATAGGCCCAGCCCGGGCCGGTCGAGACGACGCGCGGCGTCTCGTCGATCGGGCCGCTCTGGTCGGCAAAGCGCGCCACCTGGTGCTCTTCGAGCACCGCGTCGCAGGCCTCGACAATATCGCTGAACGAGCCGACACCGAGCACGGCGTCGATCTCCGGCAGCTCGTCGAGGATCGTATCCTTGTAGCGCTCGGAGAGACAGCCCGTGACGATCAGACCGCGCAGCTTCCCTTCAGCCTTGAGCCGCGCCAGCTCCAGAATGTTGTCGATGGCCTCGGACTTCGCCGCGTCGATAAAGCCGCAGGTATTCACAATCGCCAGATCGGCTCCCTCAGCCTCGGACACCGGGGTGTACCCGGCCTCGGTGAGCAGATAGAGCATCTGTTCGCTGTTCACGAGATTCTTGGCGCAGCCAAGCGAGATCATAGCAAAGGTTTTATCCATAGCAGAATTCCTTCTATAGGTGTATGCTTTCTTCTGATTGACATAAGCAGCGTAGGGGCGATTCACGAATCGCCCGACGGAGCAAGGCTCGTTTTACCAATTTGCCCGTGCGATACCGGAAAACACAAGACTATCCCGCGCGGGCCGTTCGTGCATGGTGCCCTTTATGGGTAAACGGCCCCTACGGTAATAATAACCGCTTCCGCATTGTGTTAAGCTGATTTTATAGTCTATGACATATCGTCCTCAGGTTCCGCGCGAAAGCGCGCGAGTGCCTCGCGGATCTCGTCCCAGCCGAAGCCGCGGCGGTACAGGGCCGCGGTGACCTTTCGCACCTGGTCACGGTCCTCCGGATCCTTTAACCGCGCGGCGATCAGACGGTCGAGCTTGTCGTGCCCTGTCTGCGCCTGACCCATGGCCGCGTCCCACAGAGCCCGGTCGAGCCCGCGGCGCTGCAGCTCCTGCCGGATGCGCCCGGCGCCATAGCCGCGGGCCGCGTAATGCCGTGCCACCGCGGCGGCATAGCTCTCATCGTCGAGCAGCCGGTTTTGCACCAGCCAGGCGACCGTCTCGGCGGCGGCGTGCTCGTCCTCGCCCTTTTGCACAAGCTTGTCGTAGAGCTCCTTTTCGCTCATTGCGCGGCGCGAGAGGAGCTCGAGAGCCCTGGCGCGTGTGCGCGCGCGGCTGGCCGCTGCGCGCAGCGCCGATAGCTCCTCGCTGTCGAGTTCCCGGCCCGCGTAGAGCCGCAGGTCGGTCACGACGTTCAGCGTTGTTTTAAGCTCCTCGCCGCCCTCGAGTACGACGGTAACCTTCTCCGGGGCGGTCTGGCGCAGGGCGGCGATACAGATCGGGGCCATCAGCCCTCGTCAAAGTCCGCGGCCGTGATGTCGAGACCCCGGGCGGCCGGGCTCATCTCGGTGAGACGCCCGGTGGCGGCCGCGGCGCGCTTGGCCTGCGGGCTCATGAGATCGGCCGCGTGCTCGCGGATCTGCCGCTCGATATCGTCGCAGATGTCGGGGTTGTCGATCAGGAACTGCTTGACGCCGTCCTTGCCCTGGATGCGGTTGCCCGCGACCGTGAACCAGGCGCCGCCCTTGTCGATCAGCTCCAGCTTGACGGCGAGATCGATGATCTCACTGACGCGCGAGATGCCTTCGCCGTACATGATGTCGAATTCTGCCTCGCGGAACGGGGGCGCGACCTTGTTCTTGACGACCTTGGCGCGCGTGCGGTTGCCGACCATCTCGCCGTTGACCTTCAGGGTCTCGATACGGCGCACGTCGATGCGGACGCTGGCGTAGTACTTCAGTGCGAGACCGCCGGGCGTGGTCTCGGGGTTGCCGTACATGACGCCGATCTTCTGGCGCAGCTGGTTGATGAAGATGACCGTGCAGTTGTTTTTGCTGATCGTGCCGGCCAGACGGCGCATGGCCTGGCTCATCAGGCGGGCCAGCATGCCGACGACCGTGTCGCCGACCTCGCCCTCTAACTCGGCGCGGGGGATCAGCGCCGCGACCGAGTCGACGACAACGACGTCGATCGCGCCCGAGCGCACAAGACTCTCGGTGATGTCGAGGGCCTGCTCGCCGGTGTCGGGCTGAGAGATCAGCAGATCGTCGATATTGACGCCGAGAGCGCGGGCATAGGCCGGCTCGAGCGCGTGTTCGACGTCGATGTAGGCCGCCGTGCCGCCGTTTTTCTGGCTGGAGGCCACGACGTGCAGCGCCAGCGTCGTCTTACCGGAGGCCTCGGGCCCGTAGATCTCGATGATGCGGCCCTTCGGCACGCCGCCGATGCCGAGCGCCAGATCCAGCGCCAGCGAGCCCGTGGACAGGGCCTCGACGTTCACGGGGATATCGTCGCCCAGGCGCATGATCGTGCCCTTGCCATAGTCCTTTTCGATTTTTGCGATGGCCGTCTCCAGTGCTTTTTTCTTATCGGCGTCAGCCGGGGCCGCGGCGGCGGGAGCCGTCTTTTTCTTCTCAGCCATGGGAATTCTCCTTTGTTGTCATGATATTTTACATTCTCCCGAACACCACACGGTCGATGCCCTGGGTGTCCTTGCGCGTGTCGGTTCCGCGAAAGCCGGCGCTGAGCAGCATTTCTTCGACATCGGCGGCCTGGTCCTCGCCCACCTCAAACACCAGATAGCCGCCGGGGTTGAGCAGATGCTTCCAGTATTTGACGATGGCCTTGTAGAATTTCAGTCCGGTTTCGCCGCCGTCGAGCGCCCAGATCGGCTCGAAATCGCGCACCGAGGCGTCGAGCGTCAGGATCTCCGTGCTCGGGATGTAGGGGGGATTGGACAGGATCATATCGAACTTACCGATCGACATCGGCGGAGACTGCGTCGCGTCGGCCTGCAGCGTCAGCACGCGGCTGGTCAGACGGTTCGCCGAAATATTTTTGCGCGCGACCTCGAGCGCCGAGGCGCTCAGATCCACGGCCACCAGGTGCGTGGCTGGCATCTCGTGTCCGACGGCGCAGGCGATACAGCCGCTGCCGCAGCACAGATCGAGGATGCGGGCGTTCATGTTCCGGCCGGTCAGCAGTTCCTTGGCTGTGTCCACGATCAGCTCGGTGTCCATACGTGGGATCAGCACATCGGGCGTCACGGTCATCGGCAGGCCGTAAAACTCCCAGCTGCCGGTGATGTAGGCCACAGGCTCGCCGCCCAGACGCCGAGCGGTCAACTCGCCGACCTGCTTCTCCACCTGCGGGGTGGTATAGAGAGTCAGATCGCGCATCAGCTCCTGGGTCGTTTTTCCGGCGGCCGTTGCCACAAGGATCCTGGCCTCAAGCGCAAAGCCCTCGATCTCCGCCGCGCGCAGCGCATTGCGCGTCTGCATGTACAAGTCGTTGTAAGTCCTCAATTCCCTGTCCTCTCTTATACTATCACAGGATATGTCCGATAAAACGGATATCAGCAGAACAATGTGTATGGGTATCGGTTTTTGACCAGCTCAGGAGCAACCGTATCACCCGTAGGGGCCGTTTACCCATAAAGGGCACCATGCACGAACGGCCCGGCGGGAAAGAGGCCGGTATTTGATTTGATACCCGGGCGAACCCGTTCAACGAGAACGATACTCGCGGGCGATTCGTGAATCGCCCCTACAAATTTTGATGAATGGGCGGGCGATACTCGCATCAGCTCCCCCAGCTATCCAGCCCCTTCTCCTCGGGGATCACAAGCTCCATGGCGCGGATGGCGCACTCGATCATACTGTCGTCGGGCTCGGCGGTGGTGATGTGCTGCAGCCATTTGCCCGGGGCCGAGAGCACCGCGGACAGCACATTGTCATGCGCACCGCACCAGCGGTTGATCTCGTAGCTGATGCCGACCACGACGGGCAGCAGCAGCAGATGGCAGCCGATACGCGCAAAGGTGTTGTCCAGACGCACCACGGAGTTCACAAGGATCGAAACCAGCACCACGACCAGCAGGAAGCTGGTGCCGCAGCGCGGATGGAAGCGGCTCTCGGGCCGCACATTTTCGACGGTCAGGGCCTTTCCGTGCTCATAGCAGAAGATCGTCTTGTGCTCGGCCCCATGGTAGCGGAACAGCCGCTCCACGTCGGGCACGCGGGACACAGCGGTCATATAACCGATCAGGATGACGACACGCACCAGACCCTCGGAGATGTTGCGCACAAAGTAGCTCGTCTTCAGCGCCGGGAACAGGCCAACGGTAAACGCGGGCAGGAAGACGAACAGAAACATTGACAGCAGCAGCCCCAGCACGACGGCCGTGCCGATGATGATATCCTTGGCCTTGTCAGCGGGGAAGTGCTTTTCGATCCACAGATCGAGCTTGTCCGGCTCGCCCTGCTCCTCCAGCGGCACGAGGTCGGCCGAGTAGGTCAGGGCACGCATGCCGTTGACCATCGAGCTTAAAAACGTGGCGACGCCGCGGATCAGCGGCCAGCCCAGGATCGGATACCGGGCGCTGACGAGCTTCAGCTCCTCCACCTTCTCCACCAGGCCGTCCTTTGTGCGGCAGACAATGGCCTGCTGCTTCGGACCGCGCATCAGAATGCCTTCGATCAGCGCCTGTCCGCCGATCGAGGTACGAAAGCAGGCGGCCCCTTCGTTTGTGTTATTGTTCTTCATTGGCGTGAAATTCTCCGTTCTGTCGGGGCAGGCGCACGGTGACACGGCAGCCGCCGCCCTCTGCGTTGGCGACGGTCAGCACGCCGCCGTGGCGCGTGACGATCTCGTCGCAGACGGCAAGCCCGATGCCGGTTCCGCGGTTTTTCGAGCTGCCCTTGTAAAATTTTTCTTTGACGTGGGGGAGCTCCCCCTCCGGGATACCGCTGCCATAGTCGCGCACTGTGATGAGAACATTCTCGCCCTCCTCCCGGAGCGCCACATCCACCTTTTTCCCGTCCCCTCCGTGCTTCGAGGCGTTATCCAGCAGGTTCACGAACACCTGCTTGAGCCGCTCCGGGTCGCCGGGGATCAGCGCGATCTCCTTGTCCGGCGCGGTATAGTTGAGCTCAATGCCGTTTTGCCGCATCAGCTCGCCGTAGGTAAAGAGCGCGTCCTCGAGCTCGGACGCGATGTCGATCAGCTCCAGACGCAGATTGAAGCGCCCGTCCTGAATACGCGTGAATTCCAGCAGCTCCTTGACCATCGAGGTCAGGCGGTCGGCCTCCTTCGAGATGATCTCGATGCCGCGGCGCGAGTCGCCCTGGAGCGCTTCGTCGTAGGCGATCGTCTCGGCCCAGCCCTCGATGGCTGTCAGCGGCGTGCGCAGCTCGTGCGAAACCTGGGAGATGAACTCGGTACGGGTCTTGTCGGCCATGGCGATCTTTTCACTCATGACGTTGATCTCCTGGGCCAGCTCACCGATCTCATCGTCGGCGAAGTCCTGGATCTGAAAGCCGTAGCTCCCGCCGGCGATGCGCCGCGCGGCGCGGATCATAATGCGCACCGGATCCGACACCGCGCGCCAGAACCACATGTTCAGCACGATCAGATAAATGCACACGAGCACCATCGCGCCGATGGCCCAGTAGAGCTTATACTGCGTCAGCGCGTATATTCCCAGCAGCAGCACCACCACCGCCATCAGCGTGGACAGAAAGAGCTGGTATTTAAGTTGTTTGAACATATCGTTGGTCGATCTCCCTTAGGGAAGCTTGTGCGAAAACTAAAATATCAGGGGAGTTCAGAGGGCCCTCCCTCTGATTTTTCGCCTCGGAAGGCGAAAAACAATTTAAATTCGTTTTTGACGGAGCTTTGCCCCGGCAAAAACACACTAAGCCGAGCTTAGCGAGGCCTCGCGCCGTCGTCAAACGAAACTCACTCCATTCCGCTTCCGCCTTTAGGGCGAAAGCTCCATATTCGTTCCTTCCGTTTTCCTCTCAAAATCAAAGCATCGGCTTTGATTTTGTAAAGGAAGAAGGAGCGAGCAGAGCGTAGTTTTCGTCATGCCTGACGGAAACGGAGTGCCGCGAGCTTCTTCTGACGCAACGGCGCGTCTCCCGTGCGCCGTGTGCGATAAGCGCGAGTATTCCTATCATCCTTCAGTCCCCATCAGGGGACTGAAGGATGATGTTAGTATCCCCACTTATACCCATAGCCCCAGACGGTCGTGAGAAACTCGGGCTCGGTCGGATCGGATTCGATCTTGATGCGAAGGCGTCGGATGTTGACATCGACGGTTTTGAGCTCGCCCTTGAAGTCGCCGCCCCAGACAGCCGAGAGGATGTCCTCGCGGCTCATGGCCTTGCCGGGGTTTTCCATGAACAGCTTCATCAGCAGATACTCGATCTGCGTCAGCTTCAGGCGCTGGCCGTTCTTTTCCAGCGTACGGTTGCGGGTGTTGAGCGCAAAGGGACCGCTGTGGAGCTCGTTGGTGTTCGTTTCGGTCTCGTCCACGCCCAGGCGGCGGATCAGCGCGTCGACTCGCGCGGTCAGCTCAGCGGGGGAGAAGGGCTTGGTCACATAGTCGTCGGCACCGTTCATCAGTCCCGTGACCTTGTCGATCTCCTGTCCCTTGGCCGAGAGCATGATGATGCCGATCTTCGAGCCCGTCGCGCGGATGCGGCGGCAGACCTCGAAGCCGTCAATGTCCGGCAGCATCACGTCCAGGAGCGCCAGACAGATGTCCGGATTGGCCTTGAGCTTCTCGAGGGCCATCGCGCCGTTCTCGGCTTCGATGGGGTCAAAGCCGCTGCGGCGCAGGTTGATGACGACGAAAGACCGGATATTGGATTCGTCCTCTAAAACAAGGATTTTCTTCATGCGTATAAAAACTCCTTTCGGAAATGGAACGGACTTGTGCTGCCGTCTTTGCGGGAACGTGTACGGAAACCTTACATACATACTGTATAATTATAACACAGGCTTTACAAAAATGGTAGTCAAAGTTGCAAAAAAGTTTTAATATTCTGTGAAGTGGCATCATTATGTAAACAAAATGGATTATGTCAACACCGTCAGGACTGTAAAAGGCGAAGTTCACCTTGCGGAATCGGCGGAAGGGTGGTAGACTATCGGGGCTGATAAAATGAGATTCTATGGGACGGATGTCATGATGGAAACCAAACATACCGTGCTGGGCATCCTGGCCCATGTGGACGCGGGAAAGACCACGCTGTCCGAGGCCATGCTCTACTGCTCGGGGCGGCTGAAAACGCTCGGGCGGGTTGACCACAAAAACAGCTTTCTCGACACGCACACGCTCGAGCGCGAACGGGGGATCACGATCTTCTCGAAGCAGGCTTTGCTGGATTTGCCGCACACGCACGTCTCGCTGCTCGATACGCCCGGCCACGTCGATTTCGCGGCCGAGGCCGAGCGGACGCTGCAGGTGCTCGACTACGCGGTACTCGTGATCTCAGGTACCGACGGTGTCCAGGCCCACACCGACACGCTCTGGCGGCTGCTGCGGCGCTATCGGGTGCCGACCTTCCTTTTCGTCACCAAGATGGATCTGCCCGGCCCGGGGCGTGAGACGATCCTCGCCGAGCTCCAACGCGAGCTTGACGAGAGCTGCCAGGCCGCTGACGGTGCCGATCGCGACGAACGCTTCGCCCTCTGCGACGAGGGGAGCATGGAGCGCTATCTCGAGACGGGAGCGCTCTCCGACACCGAGATCGCCCGGCTTATCACTGCGCGGAAGCTGTTCCCGGTCTTCTTCGGCTCCGGTCTGAAAACCGAGGGCGTGGAGGAGCTGCTGACGGCGCTCGACGCCTGGACGCTTGACCGCACGCGCCCCGGCTCCTTTGCGGCCAAGGTTTATAAGATCGAGCGCGACGCGCAGGGCAAGCGCCTGACCTGGCTGAAGGTCACGGCCGGGGCGCTGCGGGTCCGCGACGCGATGCGCTACCAAACCGAGGCCGGCGAGGCTATGGACGAAAAAGTCAGTCAGCTGCGCCTCTATTCGGGCAGCAGATACGAGGCCGTCGAGAGCGTTCCGGCCGGACAGACCGTCGCGGTTCTCGGCCTGACGGGCACCTGGCCCGGCCAGGGCCTGGGCGGCGAGCCGGACTCAGACGCGCCGGTGCTCGAGCCAGTACTGAGCTACCGCGTGATCCTGCCGCCGAAGGCCGACGCGCAGCAGCTGCTGCCCAGGCTTATGGAGCTCTCGGAGGAGGATCCGCAGCTGCACGTCGTCTGGCTCGCGCGCAGCCGCGAGATCGCGGTGCAGCTGATGGGCAGGATGCAGACCGAGATCCTCCGCAGTCTCGTGAAGGAGCGCTTTGATCTCGATATCACGCTCTCGAGCGGGCGTATCCTGTACCGCGAGACCATAAAGAATAAGGTGGAGGGCGTCGGCCACTTCGAGCCGCTGCGCCACTATGCCGAGGTGCATCTGACGCTGGAACCCCTGCCGCGCGGCAGCGGCATCGTCATGGATTCGGTCTGCTCGGAAAACGAGCTCGACCGCAACTGGCAGCGCCTGATTTTAACGCACCTCGCCGAGAAGCGTCATCTCGGCGTACTGACGGGTGCGCCGATCACTGACATCAAGCTGACGCTCTGCGCCGGGAAGGCGCATCTCAAGCACACCGAAGGCGGCGACTTTCGCGAGGCGACCTACCGCGCTGTCCGCCAGGGCCTGATGCAGGCTGAAAGCGTGCTCTTGGAGCCCTGGTACGCTTTTACACTTGAGCTGCCCACCGAGCAGATCGGCCGGGCCATCAGCGATATCCGGGGCATGGGCGGCGAGTTTGACTCGCCGGAAGAGCGCGGCGGCCGCAGCCGCCTGTCGGGGACGGCCCCGGTGTCGAAGCTCAACGGCTACGCCGAGGAGCTCGCCGCCTATTCCCGCGGCAAGGGACGGCTCAGTCTGCGCCCGAACGGCTACCGCGAGGCGAAGGACGCCGACCGGATCGTCGCCGACATCGGCTATGACCCCGAGGCGGATCTCGACAACACACCGGACTCGGTGTTCTGCGCCCACGGCGCGGGCTACACTGTCAAGTGGAACGACGTGCCGTCCTATATGCACCTGCCGAGTGTCCTGAAGCCGCGGACAGAAGTGCCGCCCGCGCGGCCGCGCAGCTTCTCGATCGACGAGCGGGAGCTGGAGGCCATCATGGAGCGGGAGTTCGGCCCGGTGCGGCGGCCGCTCTACCGCACGCCGGCGCGGAACGAGGCGCCGATCCTCGCCTGGAGCCAGAGCCCGAAGCAGAAATACCTGCTGGTCGACGGCTACAACGTGATCTTCGCCTGGGAGGAGCTGCGCGCCCTGGCCGCGGACAATCTCGACCTCGCCCGGCAGCGGCTGATGGACGAGCTCTCCAACTACGCCAGCTACACCAAAACCGAGCTGGTCCTGGTCTTCGACGCCTACCGCACGCCCGCCAGCACGGGCCGCCGCGAGGACTACCACAGTATTCACGTCGCCTATACCGAGCAGGGCGAGACCGCCGACGCCTACATCGAGCGTATCGCGAGCTCCATCGGCAAAAACTACGCCGTGCGCGTTATCACCAGCGACAGCCTGATCCAACTCTCGGCTCTCGGCGCCGGGATCCTGCGCGGCTCCAGCCGGGAATTTGAAGAGGAGGTACGCTTTGTCCGCTCCCAGATCGAGGAGGTACTGCGCCGCTCCAACGAGCTCGCGCACCTGACAAGCCTGAAGGATGGAACAGCAAGAATTAAGGAAAAGAGCTGAGGAGCTCGCCGAGCGCGCCGAGCGCCAGCATGTTGTCGCCGCGACCGGCTTTCTGACGCCGGCCGAACAATACGATCTCGCGCAGTATTTCAGAAACCGCCGCGACGTGGAGCTGCATTTTGCCGGCGGGGCCGAGGGCTGCGAGCGACAGGCCGCGTTTTTCCTCCCGGACTGGCTCGAGCCGGAGCTGCTGGATGTCTCGGAATACATCCGCGCCTTCCGTCTGACGGCCCATTTCGGCGCTCCGGCCCACTGCGACTACATGGGCGCGCTGCTGGGCATGGGCATCGGCCGCGAGTGGCTGGGCGATATCTGGGTCGAGGGTGACACGGCCGTCGTCTTCTGCCTGCCGTCGGTCGAGCGGCACCTGCTGAGCATCGAAAAGGCCGGCCGCGTCAGCGTCACGGCCGCCGAGATCGCGCTCTCCGACATCCCGCCGCGCGTGCGGAAGGTCAAGGAGCTCACGTTTTCGGTGCAGAGCCTGCGCCTTGACGCGATCGTCGCGGGTATGTTCCACGTCTCGCGCAGCGAGGCCGCCCGCCAGATCGCCCTCGGTGCCGTCAGTATAAACTATTCCGAGGCCATTAAACCGGACTTTGCTGTCAAAGAGGGCGATATTCTCTCGCTGCGCGGCAGCGGCAAGGGGCAGATCACCGCACTCGGCGGACTGAGCAAAAAGGGCCGTCAGTTTGTGACGGCGGAGATATGGCAATAAGCGGCGCATTGCCCCTTGCCTCGCTCCAGCCGCGCAGCGGCGTCTCGGGGGAGAGCTGTCATGCTTCGCCCTTGCCTCTCCCCGCGCCGGGGAGAGGTGTCACGAAGTGACGGAGAGGGGCCGCCCGACGTGGTGCAGTTCCCGTTGCCCCTCTCAGGCGCTGCGCGCCAGCTCTCCCCTAGCCTTTCGGCGGGGGCGAGCCAAGATTCGTATTATTATGGAAAGGACAACACACAACCATGACCACTCTGGAACGCTTTCTGACCTATGTCACCACCCACACGGCCTCGTCGGAGGATACGTCGCACACACCGACGACCGACTGCCAGTTTACCCTCTCGCGCGAGCTTGAACGCGAGCTCCACGAGCTCGGTCTCTCGGGCGTTTATGTCGATGAGCACGCCTATGTTTACGGCTATCTGCCCGCCACAGCAGGATGTGAGAACAAGCCCTGCATCGGCCTGATCGCGCACATCGACACGATCCCCGATTTTCCCGGTGAGAACGTGAAGCCCCAGATCATTGAAAACTACGACGGCGGCGATGTGGCGCTCGGCGACTCCGGCCGCGTACTGAGCGCTGCCAGGTTCCCGCACCTGCCGGGTCTGAAGGGCCAGACCCTGATCACGACCGACGGCACCACGGTCCTCGGCGCTGACGACAAGGCCGGCGTCGCGGCCATTATGTCCGCGCTGCAGACCATGACCGAGGAGCAGCGCCCCCACGGCCGCGTGGCCGTGTGCTTTACGCCCGACGAGGAGGTCGGCCACGGCGCGGCCCTGCTCGATCTCGAGCGTCTGGGCGCCGACTTTGCCTACACGGTCGACGGCGAGGAGCTGGAAGAGATCAATTTCGAGACCTTCAACGCCGCCGGCGCGCGTTTTGCAATCAGCGGCGTCAACATCCACCCCGGTTCGGCCAAGAACATGATGGTCAACGCCTCCCACGTCGCCATCGAGATCGATGCGATGCTGCCCGCGACCGACCGCCCCGAGCACACCGAGGGCCGCGAGGGCTTCTTCCATCTGACCGAGATGCACGGTGCGGTCGATCACGCCACACTCGACTACATCATCCGCGACCACGATGCCGCGGTCTTCGCTGCGCGCAAGGAGCTGCTGCGCCGCGCCGAGGCGCGTATCAACGAGATTTACGGCCCCGGCACCGCCGTACTGACGATCCGCGACCAGTACCGCAACATGGCCGAGGTGCTGTGCGGGCACATGGAGATTGTGGAGCTGGCCGAGCGGGCCATCCGCCGTGTCGGACTCGAACCCGTCCGCGTTCCGGTGCGCGGCGGCACCGACGGCGCGCAGCTGAGCTTCCGCGGTCTCCCGTGCCCGAACATCGGCACCGGCGGCTACGCCTGCCACGGCCCCTATGAGCATATCACGCTCGAGCGGCTGGAGACGGCCAAGGAGATCGTGCTCGGGATCCTGGACGAGAACTGCCGGTAAGCGTATCGGTAAACGCCTTAAGATATCTTAAGATTGCCCTTCGCTGATTGACAGTGAAGGGCGAGTGCGTTATACTGTGTCCTGCTTGCGCGTATTAATGCAATTAATACAGCTATCAGAAGGAGATTACCATGAAAACATATACAAGAATCCTCTCTCTGCTGCTGTGCCTTGCCATGGTGTTTTCACTGGCGGCCTGCGGCAACGGCGACAGTACAGCGCCCTCCGGCGGCGCGGAGAGCGGCACGGCCGCGACGGGCGGGAGCGAATATGCCTATGCCCCGGAATTTGCCGCTTTGAAGCTTGACGGCGACGACGCGGAGCGCCTCTCGTTTGCACTGGCGGCGGATGGCGGCTACTATGCCTATCAACAACAGTCCGTCGGTAAGCGCCAGCTGCGCGCGGGGGAGTCGCTGGACTATGAGGGCCAGCTGGATCGCGTCACCGTGCGCCTCTGCTTTGTTGCTCCCGACGCGACGGTCACGCCCGTCGAGGGCTACCGTCCTGTGGAGCTGCCCGAGGTTGCCGACGACCATGATCTCCGGGCCAACGGCTCCGCGCTGCTCCGCACGGACGAGGGCTTTATGGAAATCATTGATCTCAGCGAGAGCTGGGTCGA
Source organism: Oscillospiraceae bacterium (assembly GCA_902766405.1). Classification (GTDB taxonomy): domain Bacteria; phylum Bacillota; class Clostridia; order Oscillospirales; family Oscillospiraceae; genus Limivicinus. The sequence goes on along the minus strand of CACXDT010000078.1, from coordinate 5,861 downwards.
TGCGCCCGAGGGGCTGGACAGCTCCAGCATGGAGTATTGGCAGTACTGGGAGAATAACGAGACCTATTATCTCCGCACCCTGGACAGGAGCGGCGCTGTTCTCAGCACTGTCGAGCTGGATGTCAGCCGCTTTCTCGATGAGGACGGTTACTTTTATATAAACTCGGCTGCCCTCGACGGCGACAAGCTGGTCGTATGCAGCGAAAAGCTCTGCCTCTTCGATGTGAACAGCGGCGCACTGCTCTCCACGATCGACGCTTTTGACTATCCCGAGAAGCTCATTACCCTCTCTGACGGCCGCTTGGCCGTGGGTGCCTGGGGCGACAGCGGGCCAGAGCTGACAGTGCTCTCGAACGGCAAGACCGGGGAGAAGCTGCCCTTACGTTCCAACGTCGATCTATACCGTCTGACCGACGGCAGCGGCGAATACCTGTATTTCTACTCCGACGGCACATCCTTCTACGGCGCGAAGGCCGAGGGGGACGAAAAGCTGCTCAACTGGATCAGCTGCGATGTCAACCCCAACCGGCTGCAATTCTACACGGTGGCCGAGGACGGCAGCGTCACCGGCGTCGAACAGCAGTGGAAGAGCAGTCTCAACCGCCCGGAGATCCATATGGTCACGCTCCGCCGCGTTCCGGCCGACAGCCTGGGCGAAAAGACCACGCTGACGCTCGCCACGCAGGGGCTTGGCTATAGTGCGACCGATCAGATCATCGCCTTCAACCGCAGCCACCCGACGGCGCGCATCGAGGTCGTCGACTACAGCGAGTATAACACCGAGGACGATTACTCCGCCGGTCTCACCAAGCTGAAGACCGAGCTCCTGTCGGGCCATATGCCGGATATTCTCGATCTCAACGCCATGCCGATCGACCAGCTCGGCGCACGCGGACTGCTGCAGGATCTCTACCCCTTCCTCGATGCCGACAGTGAGATCACGCGTGACAGCTTTTTCCCCACGCTGCTGACCGCGCTTGAGAAGGGCGGCAAGCTCTACGGCATCCCGAGCTCGTTCAGCGTCATCACGCTGGCGGCGGCCTCCCGTCTGGTCGGTGACGAGCCGGGCTGGACCATGGCCGAGCTGCAGGAGGCGCTCAGGGAGCTGCCCGAGGGCGCGACGGCCTTCTCGCCCCACACCAGCCGAAATGCCATGCTCAGCTACAGCCTGGTCCTTGATATGGACCGCTATGTCGACTGGGAGACCGGCAAGGTGAGCTTCACCGATCCCGGCTTTGCCGAGATGCTCGAATACTGCGCGCAGTTCCCCGATGAGAGCGCCATCAACTACGAGGCCATCGAGGACGACGAGTCGGCGCGCATCAGCGCCGGCAAACAGCTGACGACGGTGGCCTATCTCAGCGATTTTCTCAGCATGTACCAGTATTACTACCTCTTCGGCGGCAGCGAGGACGCCTACACGCTGATCGGTTTTCCGACCGCCGAGGGCGTCGGCAGCCTGTTCGAGGTCTCGGAGGGCGCCTACGCCATCACCCGCGACTGCAAGGACAGCCAGCTCGCCTGGGAGTTCATCCGCTCGACCTTGAGCAAGGACAGCCAGCTCGACAGCAACAGCTACGGCTTCCCGACGAACCGCGCCGCCTTTGAGCAGCGATTGAAGGAGGCCATGACGCCCCAGTACGAGAAGGACGCCGACGGCAACTACAAGCTGGACGAGAATGGCGAGCGTATCGAGCGGAGCCTCGGCGGCTTCGGCCTCGGCGACGGCACGATGTACCAGTTCTACGCCGTCACCCAGCCGATGGCCGACAAGCTGATGGAGGCCATCAACAACACCACGCGCACAACGAGCGCCAACGACGAGATATTGAAAATCATCAGCGAGCAGGCCGAGGCATTCTTCGCCGGTGACAAGACCGCCGAGGAGGTCGCCAAACTGATCCAGAGCAAGGCGAATATCTACGTCAACGAACAAAGATAATATAGGACGGCAAAACGTTTCCAAAACGCCGTAGGGGCGGCTATTAGCCGCCCGCGCGGTACAACCTGATAAATCTATGAATAAGTTGGGCGAATTCGTGAAATCCTGCGAATTCGCCCAACTTTGAATGTAGATTATCCTTTTTTCGCCGGGCGGCTAATAGCCGCCCCTACGGTAGAAACCGAGATATCAGGTTATCTTTTATTCATTCATATATATCCTTAGCCTTACCCCCGCCAGATTTTGCTCGCGTCGATATCCTTCAGGGTCGCCGCGCCGCACATCGTCATTGTGCCCTTGAGCTCGGCGACGATCTTGTCCATATACACCCGGAAGCCCTCCTCGCCGCCGCCGTAGATCATATTGAGGATCGGGCGGCCGATCAGCACGCCGTCGGCCCCGAGCGCCAAGGCGCGGAACACGTCGACGCCCGAGCGGATACCGCCGTCGACCAGAATACGGATCTCGCCCCGGACCGCCTCGACGATCGCGGGCAGAACCTCGGCCGTCGCGGGACAGGCGCCCTGTACGCGTCCGCCGTGGTTCGACACGACGATCGCCGCGGCGCCGCTCTCCACGGCCTTGCGTGCGCCCTGCGGTGTCATAATGCCCTTGATGATGAAGGGCATATCGGCGTAGTCGATGAGCTCCTTCATCTCATCGACCGACTTGCTGCCGGCGTTCGGGTTCATTTTCTTCAGGAAGGGGAGACCCGCGCCGTCGATGTCCATGGCGACGGCAAAAACGCCCGCCTTGTTCAAGACATCGAGCTTTTCAAACACGGCCTCCTTGTTCCAGGGCTTGATCGTCGGGATGCCGATGCCGCCGACAGCCTGCATATCGCGTGCCGAGGCCTTCATGATCTCGGGATCGACGCCGTCGCCGGTCATGGCGGCGACGCCGTATGCGGCCGCCGCGCGGATCAGGATCGAGTTGTAGGCCGGATCCTTGTATTTTGGCCCGTAGTGCAGGTCGATCGCGCCGAGCGGGGCCGCAAAGATCGGCGCGGCAAAGCGATGGCCGAAAAGCTCGAACGAGATGTCCGGCTCAGCCCTCGGGCAGAGCGTGTCCATGTTCACGCAGATCTCCTGCCACTTGTCGTAGTTGCGCGCGGCCGTGTTGCCGGGGTATTTGCAGCCCGGCCCCGGTACCGTGTTGCCGCAGGCGCGGCCGTTGCACACCGTGCAGTTTTTGCAGTACGGCCCCACCTGTGTGGCGGCCGCGTCGTGGATTTCCTGATACGTCATGGTACAGCCCTTCTTTTCTGATTTTTATTTGTCGTTATTCGTTTCTACAAGCGCAAATCATATCGGCTATACTTGGCTCGCCCCCGCCGAAAGGCGAGGGGAGAGCTGGCGCGCAGCGCCTGAGAGGGGCAATCCGCGGCCCCTCTCCGTCACTTCGTGACACCTCTCCCCGGCGCGGGGAGAGGCAAGGGCTATGGCAGTTAAAGCCCCGTCCCGTCAAAATCCGGGATCAGCTCCCCGGTCGCGGCGGCGACATCCTGACTGTAGCCCTCGAGCCCCAGCTTTTTCATATAATAGATCAGATTTTCGTTACTCTCGCGGCTGACGGTCTCCATCAGATCGTCCCATTGCTCACAGCCCGGCATCGGGGTGTACTGGCTCATCAGGCTGAACAGCACGCTTCCCTCGGGGAAGCTCTCGGCCACAAAGTCCATCACATCCATCGCGTTTAGCTCCTGCCGGGGCAATATCAAATGCCGGATCAGCACGCCGCGCGTCATCAGACCGTCGCCATCGAGCTTATAGGGCCCGACCTGGCGGAACATCTCGCGGATCGCGGCCTCGGCTACCTCGGGGTAGTCCGCCGCGCCGGAGCAGCGCCGGGCGAGCTCGTGCTTCTCGTACTTCATATCCGGCAGATACACGTCTATGAGCCCATCGAGCAGCCGCAGCGTCTCGACGCTCTCGTACCCGGACGAGTTCCAGACGACCGGCACACCGAGTATCATACCCGACAGAGCCTCGGCGATCGGCCGCACAAAGTGGCTGCCGGTGACAAGCTCGATGTTGTGTACGCCCGTGTCCCGAAGGCGCAGCATCGTCTCGCGCAGAGCTTCGACAGTCAGCACCTGCCCCGGCCCGATGCCGCGCGAAATCTCGCGGTTCTGGCAGAAGACGCAGCGAAGGCTGCAGCCGGTGAAGAAAACCGTTCCGGCGCCGCGCGTGCCGCTGATGCAGGGCTCCTCCCCAAAGTGTGCCGCCGCGCGCGCGACACGAGGCAGCGCGCCCGAGCGGCAGACGCCGGCGATCTCATCGCCGCGCGCGACGCCGCAGCGCCGGGGGCAGTCAGTACAGATGTAGCTCACAGTGATTCGCCTGCCATTTAATACCAAATTGGCAATTTGATGAAGAATTCCCATTCCTGTCGGTCTGATTATAGCGCAGTTTTGGGCAAATTGCAAGAATTCAAAAAAGATGAAAAAAAGGATAGGAATTTTCAGCATTCTGTGATAAACTATGCTCGTTTGATGTGGATTCCTTAACAAGCATCTGCTCCCGGCATCGACTTGCCGCAAATCCTCTCCCGAGGTGACATCCGTTTTGCTGAATATCGTTCTCTTTGAGCCTGAAATCCCGCACAACACGGGCGCGATCGCGCGCACCTGCGCCTGTACCGGCGCCCGGCTGCACCTGATCAAGCCCCTCGGTTTTGATATTTCGGATAAATATGTCAAGCGCTGTGGGCTGGATTACTGGCACCTGGTCGATCTCACGGTATACGAAAACCTCGACGATTATTTGGCAAAAAACGGCGATCACGGTCTCTATCTCGCCACCACCAAGGGCGCGCGCAGCTATACTGAGTTTGACTATACGGCTGCAAGTGTCACACTGATGTTCGGCAAGGAGACCGCGGGTCTGCCCGAGTGGCTCCGCGAGCGCTATCGCGAAAGATGCATCCGCATCCCTATGATCCGTCCGGCCCGGAGTCTGAATCTGTCAAACTCCGTTGCGGTGCTGGCATACGAGGTTCTGCGCCAGCAGGGCTTTCCCGGGCTCCAAAGCTTGGGCAGTATGTCGGCGGAATCATCCAACGCAGTCCATATTTAATTATTATAAGGAGGTCAATCCGAATGAACTACAGCAAAAAAACCGTTTACGATGCTGACGTAAAAGGCAAGAAAGTTCTTCTCCGCTGCGATTTCAACGTACCCCAGGACAAGAAGACCGGCGCCATCACCAGCGACAAGCGCATTGTCGCCGCGCTGCCGACCATCAAGTACCTGCTCGAGCAGGGTGCCGCCGTCATCGCCTGCTCCCACCTGGGCAAGCCCGACGCCACCTTTGATGCCTATCTGAAGAAGCTGGACAAGAAGGGCGTCACCGACGAGTCCAAGCGCACCGAGGACGCCTGGAAAAAGTCTCTCGCCAAGCTGACGCTCGCGCCGGTTGCCGCCCGTCTCGGCGAGCTCCTCGGCATGGACATCATCTTTGCCAAGGACACCATCGGCCCTGACGCCCAGGCCAAGGCCGCCGCGCTGCAGCCCGGCCAGCTCCTGCTGCTCGAGAACCTGCGTTTCGACAAGCGTGAGACCAAGAACGACCCCGAGTTTGCCAAGGCCCTGGCCGACATGGCTGAGGTCTATGTCTCCGACGCCTTTGGCACCGTACACCGCGCCCACGCCTCCACCGCCGGTGTCGCCGCCTATCTGCCCGCCTACGCCGGCCTGCTGGTCGAGAAGGAGCTGAGCGTCATGGGCAAGGCTCTGGACGATCCCAAGCGCCCCTTTGTCGCTGTCCTCGGCGGTGCCAAGGTCTCCGACAAGATCAATGTCATCAACAACCTGCTCGAGAAGGCCGACACCATCATCATCGGCGGCGGCATGGCCTATACCTTCAAGAAGGCCCAGGGCTTCGAGGTCGGCAAGTCCCTGCTCGAGGCTGACCGTCTC
>CACXDT010000077.1 GCA_902766405.1 Oscillospiraceae bacterium | reverse complement strand
CCTCGCGGGGGATCGGCGGCTGACAGCTTCCCCTCCAGGGGAAGCCATGGATGTCCGATTTCTTTTCATTTCTTTTAACTTAATGACTTTGATTCACTCCTCTAAGGAGGACTGAATAGTTGCCTGTGTTTAATTATAATCAATTATATGCTATTAGTCAAATAGAGAAAATGAGGAAAAGGCAGCAAGCAGATTAGAAAGTCAGATATCTGTGTTCTCCCCGTCCCAGGGGACGATTGATGCCGCCGAGATCTCGTAGGCTGTGCGCGAGACGGGGCCTTCTTCGGTCAGCTTGATATAGTCACGGCTCTGCAGCCGCCCGGTCAGGCTGAGCTTCTGCCCCACCTCCCAGCAGGCGGCGGTCAGCGCCATACGGCCCCAACAGATGCAGGGGAGGTAGTCCGAACGCCGGTAGCGCCGGTTGACAGCCAGCAGCAGGTCGCAGATGTCGCGGCCCATCGGCGTGCAGCGCAGCTTCGGCGGCTTGCACAGCGTGCCGCGCAGCTCTACCAGGTTGCTGTCATAGCCGTCACAGAGCTCCAGCGAGCGGGCCAATACCGTGACGATCAGCCTTGCACCGTCGCCGCTGCGGTTATTGAAGCTGCGTACCTCGCCCTGCACGCGCAGCTTTGTCCGGTCGCCGAGCTCCAGAAGTGTCAGCTGCGGCTCGCGCACCAGCACATTCAGCCGGTCGACAGCGCCGGACAGCCGCTCCACCTCCAGCGGCAGGCGGTAAAAGCGCAGCATACGGCTCTCGTGGGAAAAGACAGGCGCCCCGGCCAGAGTCCCGCACAGCGTGACAGCGTTGTTTTCCATAGATAATCTCCTTTGTTGGGGGCGGTCTCGGCTCAAATCCACCGCCCCTAAGTGTTTATCTCAGCATATTCACGCATAGGGCTTGCCTATGCCGAAAAAAGAGAATATAATACCGATGATAAAAAGTATGCACAAAGGAGTATGTTTTATGGAGCTCGAGAATATATTAAAAGCGTGTGACCACACCCTGCTGCGCGTCGACTGCACGAGCGAGGAAATCAAGGCGATCTGCGACCAGGGCATCCGCTACCACTGCGCCAGCGTCTGCATCCCGCCCTGCCATGTGGCCGGCGCCCGCCGCTATGTCGGCGACCGGCTGAAAATCTGCACGGTCATCGGTTTCCCGAACGGCTATGTCACCACAGCCGTCAAGGCCTTCGAGGCGAAGGACGCGATCGAAAACGGCGCCGACGAAATCGACATGGTCGTGAACCTCTCGATGGTCAAGGACGGCGCCTGGAGCGACGTCGAGCGCGACATCATGGCGGTGCGCGAGGCCACACGCGGCCATGTGCTGAAGGTCATCATCGAGTGCTGTCTGCTGACTGAGGAGGAGAAGCTGCGTCTCTGTGAGATCGTATCCGCGTGCGGCTGCGACTTCATCAAGACCAGCACCGGCTTTTCCAAGGGCGGCGCGACGCGCGAGGATGTGGCGCTGCTGCGCGCGCATGTGGCCGAGCAGGTCAAGGTAAAAGCGGCGGGCGGGATCTCGACCCTCCAGGACGCCGAGGACTTCCTGAGCCTCGGGGCCGAGCGCCTGGGCACCAGCCGCATCGTCAAGCTGGCCATGGAGCAGGAGAACGCCGCGGGCGCGCCGCAGGAGAATTACTAACTTAAATGTCGAGCCCCTGAGGGGGCTCAACATTTAGGGGATACTCGCGCTTATCGCACGAGGCGCACGGGGGATGCGCCTCGTTTGATCGGCGCGAGGCCTCGCAAAGCTCGGCTTAGTGTGTTTTTGAAGCGGCAAAGCTGCCTCAAAAGCATATTTCTATTTGTTTTTCGCCTTCCGAGGCGAAAAATCAGAGGCGTTCCCCCTCTGAACTCCCCCCTAATTACGGGGCAACTGAATAATTCCATAGGTTGCCGCGAAAACGTGAAAATGTGAGAGAAATCCGCTTTTACCCTTGACAGGGCAGAGGGAATCTGCTATAATCCCAATGCTAAAACAAAGAAGGTACGGCATCCCCTTACCTCACCCGGCGGCCAGAAGTGCCAGCCGCGGTCAATATGACAGCGCCTGAGGTACAGGCTAAGACTGTTTTATTGCGCGGATGCTGTGCATCCGCGCTTTTCCATGTTATTTCGGAGGTGTTTCAAAATCGCAAAGGTGGTTCATCAGATCAACGAAGAGATCACAGACAGAGAACTGCGCCTGATCGGCGGTGAGGGCGAACAGCTGGGCATCATGTCCGCGGCCGCGGCTCTGAAGATTGCAGAGGAGCATGGCCTGGATCTGGTCAAGATCGCTCCGGGCTCCAATCCCCCGGTCTGCCGTATCATGGACTATGGCAAGTTCCGCTTTGAGCAGACCAAGAAGGAAAAGGAAGCCAAGAAGAACCAGCGTGTGATCGAGATCAAGGAGATCCGGATGTCTCCCGGCATCGACACGAACGACTTCAACACCAAGCTGAAAAACGGCCAGAAGTTCCTGGCTGACGGCGACCGTCTGAAGGTGTCCGTGCGGTTCCGCGGCAGAGAGATGGCTCACACTGAAATCGGCGAGACACTTCTGCGCGATTTCGCGGACAAGTGCGCGGAGATCGCGAACCTTGACAAGGCCCCGAAGTTGGAGGGGCGCAGCATGTCCATCTTCCTCTCCCCCAAGCCCGTCACCCCGCCGAAAAAGCCCGCAAAGCCCAAGGCAGTGAAGGCTGATGCGCCTGCGGAAGAGAATCAAGAGTAAACGGCAGAGCAGTCTGTCAATACCGGAAGGAGAAAAACACTATGCCTAAACTGAAGACCCACAGCGGTGCCAAGAAGAGATTCAATCTCACCAAGACCGGCAAAGTCAAGCGCGCCCACGCTTTTAAGAGCCATATCCTCACCAAGAAGGACACCAAGCGCTGCCGCCGTCTGCGTTCCGAGACCTATGCCGACTCTACGAACGTGGCAGCCATCAAGAAAATGATCCCTTACAAATAAGGGTTACCGTCGAATAGGAGGAAAATGTAATGGCAAGAGTTAAAGGCGCAATGATGACCCGCAAGCACCGCAACAAGGTGCTCGGCCTAGCAAAGGGTTATTGGGGCAACAAGTCCCGTCACTATAAGATGGCCAACGAGCAGCTGATGAAGTCCGG
>CACXDT010000076.1 GCA_902766405.1 Oscillospiraceae bacterium | reverse complement strand
CGCCGAGCACCTCGATCCAGCCCTCGCCCTTGCAGGTCGGGCAGCCCTTGCCGCCGCACTTGTGGCAGCGGATGTCGAGCTCGCAGCTCGGCTCGGTGAAGGGGAAGTGGTGCGGGCGGAAGCGCGTGACCGTGCCCGCGCCGTAGATCTTCTCGACGACGAGGTTCAGCGTGGCCTTGAGGTCCGACATCGTGACGCCCTTGTCGACGACCATGCCCTCGATCTGGTGGAACATCGGGGAGTGCGTGGCGTCGACCTCGTCCTTGCGGTAAACGCGGCCCGGGGCCACGATGCGGATCGGCAGCTCGCGCGTCTCCATGGCGTGGATCTGCATGCCGGAGGTCTGCGTGCGCAGCAGGATCTGGCTGTCCTCGGTGAAATAGAAGGTGTCGGTCCAGTCGCGGGAGGGATGCCCCTCATCGATGTTCAGCTTGTCGAAGTTATATTCGGCGCGCTCGACCTCCGGGCCGTCCTGGATCTCGAAGCCCATGCCGATGAAGATGTCCTTGATCTGGTCGAGCACGTTGTACATCGGGTGCTTGTGGCCCTGGCGCAGCTCTTTGGCCGGCATGGTCACGTCCACGGCCTCGGCCTCGAGCTTCGCCTCCATCAGCGCGGCGCTGAGCTCGGCGCGGCGCTGCTCGATGGCGGCTTCAATGTCGCCGCGCAGCTGGTTGGCGAGCTGGCCCATGGCGGGGCGCTCCTCGGCCGAGAGCTTGCCCATCTGGCGCAAAATGGCGGTCAGCTCGCCCTTCTTGCCCAGATACTTCACGCGCATCTCCTCGAGCAGCTCCATGCTGGGGGCCTGGGATACGGCCTGGAGACTTGCGTCTCTCAGCTTCTGCATCAGTTCTTTCATGTTTCCTCTCCCTCTGTTGATTTGGAATCAAAGATACGGTTTTATTCCGGGCAATAAAAAAAGACCCCGCCCCACAAACTGGGACGAAAGTCTGCCTTCCGCGGTACCACCCGGCTTCGGCCCGAAGGCCGCAACTTGTACGGACGGTAACGGCGTCCTGCCGCCGGTGATTGGCCGGTGCTCCCGGGCGAACCAAGCGCCGCTCCTCCCACCGGGGCTTCCAGCCGCCGACCCCGGCTCTCTGTGGGCAAACCTGCGCTATTTTCCCGTTCCTCGCAATAACAGTTGTACTTTAGCACATTCCGTCCGGGGAATCAAGGACAAAATAGGCCCGCCGGCGAAAATCTTTGCCCAGGGGAATTGATGAATATTGCCATCTTCGCGGTATTATCAAATGCGGGCAAAGGCAAAGCGGCATGATGCCGCTTCAGCGTGTAGACAAAGTCCCTTGTGGACTTTGTCACACGCTGAAGCCGCCATATTTTTCGTGAATCCGTATATCACGAAAAATCTCGCTTCGCTCGGCAAATTGCCTGCAAGGCAGGCATTTGCTGGCGGTTATTGAATCACGAGGCGGGCCTTACCCCCTCGAGCTCCCCCGCTGCTCTATTGTCTTTTCCTTTTCTGTTCTTGGGATTGTCTACAGTTTAAAGCGGCATGACGCCGCTTTGCCTTCCGGTCCGGATGCCTGTGCAAGCAGTATGCGAGGCTCTTACGCGCTTATGAATTGGTCAGGTTGTCTGATCCATGCCAACAGTTTATCTAATCAGCTGTTCCAGAGTTTCGAACAAATGCTCGGGCTCCACCGGTTTGCTCAGGTGTGCGTTCATGCCTGCCTGCAGCGATCTCTGTACATCCTCGTCAAAAGCGTTCGCTGTCAGAGCGATGATCGGTATCTCTTTCGCGTCTGCTCTATCCAGGCTCCGGATCGCCTTCGTCGCTTCCAGCCCGTTCATCACGGGCATGCGCACATCCATCAGGATCGCGCTGTACTCACCGACAGCGCTCTGCCGAAACATCTCAACGGCGATCTGTCCGTTCTCGGCGTGATCCGCCTCTATCTCCCTCAGGGACAATATGTCCATCATAATGTCGGCATTGATTTCTATATCCTCCGCCAGCAGGACGCGCCTTCCCGCCAGTTCCGCCTTGTGGACCTCCCGGCGGGTCTCCAGCCGCCTGCCAATCGCCTGTTTGAACTCGTCGAGCACATTGGATGCGAACAGGGGCTTCGCGATAAAGCTGTCCACGCCGGCCTCCAGCGCATCCTCCATGATGTCATCCCAACTGTACGCCGTCAGTATGATGATGGTGGATTCATCGGAATACTGTGCCCTGATACGCCGCGTGACCTCCACGCCGTCCTGACCCGGCATTTTGAGGTCCACCAGGATGAGGTTATAGGCCTCCATCCGGGCGCGCGCGAGCGTCAGCATTTCCATGGCCTCGTCGCCGCTTAAGCAGGCATCCGACACGATGCCGACCTCCTCCAGCACGAGCTTGGCATGCTCACACGCGACCGGGTCATCGTCGATGATCAGCACGCGCAGATCCTGGGGCCGCATCTTCGCATCGTCCTGCGCCCGTTTGTCCGAGGTCCGCAGCGTGACAGTCACGGTAAAGACGGAGCCGACGCCCTTCTCGCTCTCCACGGCGATATTGCCGTTCATCATCTCCACGATGTTCTTGGTGATGGCCATGCCCAATCCCGTGCTGCCGTATTTATTGCTCTTGTGTTCATCCTCCTGCGAGAAAGGCTCGAATATCTTCGGCAGAAAGTCGCTGTCCATGCCGATGCCGGTGTCCTTCACGATGAATCGCAGTGTGGCGTTATCCTCGAAGACTGTCATGGGCTCCACCGTGAAGGAGACGTTCCCGCCCTTCGGTGTAAACTTCACGGAATTGCCCAGTATATTGATGAGGACCTGCTTGAGCTTCATGTCATCACCAATGTAATAGTCCTCCACCTTGCCTATGATCCGGCAATCATAGTTCAGACCCTTTTCCTGGCACTGACTGTTGATCATGGTATTGATCTGTTCAAGCGTCTCCCGCATGGAGAATTCTTCATTTTTCAGGGTCATCCGCCCGCTCTCGATGCGGCTCATGTCGAGGATATTGTTGATGAGGGAGAGCAGGTGCTTTGCGCT
>CACXDT010000075.1 GCA_902766405.1 Oscillospiraceae bacterium | reverse complement strand
TAAGTGAAATATGCATTTCTGCGCACGGGCGGCTAATAGCCGCCCCTACGATAGAACCCCCAATTTCAGACTTATTTCACAGCCCCTCTGCTTCACGATTTGCCTATTGACAGGGGGAAGAGAAAGGTGTATCATGCAAACATGAACATATGAATGATTGTTCAAATGTTTAACGGGAGGCAATGATCATGAAAAAGAGCTACAAGATCGAAGTGGACTGCGCCAACTGCGCCAACAAGATGGAGCAGGCTGCGAAGGAGACGCCGGGCGTCAGGAACGCCGTGGTGAATTTCATGACGCTGAAGATGAATGTGGAATTTGAAGAGGGCGCGGATCCCAAGGCCGTCATGCCCGCTGTGCTCGCCAATTGCCGCAAGGTCGAGGACGACTGCGAGATCTTTTTCTGATATTTCCTGAATCACGGACAGAAACGGACGATCCGCAAGGGAGCCGCCATGAAAAACCTGAATAAAAAACAAAAAAAGGTCTTTATCCGTATCCTGATTTCGCTGGGGCTGCTCGGGGCGATCCTGCTGCTGTCGAAGCTCGTCGCGCTGCCAAAGTGGGCGGAGGCCGCGCTGTACCTGATCCCGTATTTCGTGATCGGCTACGATATCCCCCTCAAGGCCGGGAAGGGCATCAAAAACCGCCAGCCCTTTGACGAGTGCTTCCTGATGGCTGTCGCCACGGTCGGCGCCATGGCGCTCGGCGAGTATCTCGAGGGTGCGGCTGTCATGCTGTTCTACCAGATCGGCGAGCTGTTCCAGTCCGTCGCGATCGGCCGCAGCCGCCGCAGCATCAGCGAGCTCATGGACATCCGCCCCGACTATGCCAACATCATGGGCGAGGACGGTCAGCTCGAGCAGGTCGACCCCGACGAGGTCGAGATCGGCACGGTCATCTATGTCCAGCCCGGCGAGAAGCTCCCGATCGACGGCGTAGTCGTCGAGGGAAGCTCCACATTGGACACTGCGGCTCTGACCGGCGAGAGCGTCCCGCGTGACGCCGCCATCGGGGACGAGGTGATCTCCGGCTGCATCAACCTGACGGGCCTGCTGAAGATCCGCACGACGAAGGAATTCGGGGAGTCCACGGCCTCGAAGATCCTGGATATGGTGGAAAACGCCAGCTCGCGCAAATCCCGGCAGGAGGATTTCATCTCCCGCTTCGCGCGGATCTATACGCCGGCCGTCTGCTACAGCGCCCTGGCCCTGGCCTTGCTGCCGCCGCTGGTGCGGCTGGTGATGGGGCTCGGCGCCAACTGGGGCGACTGGATCTACCGCGCGCTGACCTTCCTCGTGATCAGCTGCCCCTGCGCGCTGGTGATCTCGATCCCGCTGAGCTTTTTTGCCGGCATCGGCGGGGCCAGTAGCGCGGGCGTGCTCGTCAAGGGCTCGAACTATCTCGAAGCGCTCAGCAAGGTGGGGCTGATCGCCTTTGACAAGACCGGCACCGTGACACAGGGTGTGTTTGAGGTTGTCGGCGTCCACCACAGTCCGCTGGCCGATCAGGAGCTGCTCGAGACGGCGGCTCTGGCCGAGAGCTACTCGAGCCACCCGATCAGCCAGAGCCTGCGCCGCGCCGTCGGGCACGAGCTGGATACCGCGCGTGTCTCGGACGTAGAGGAGATCTCGGGAAAGGGCGTGCTCGCAACGGTCGACGGCAAGCGCGTCGCCGTCGGCAACGATAAGCTGATGACCATGCTGGCCGTGGCTGCGACGCCCTGCCGCCACGCCGGAACTGTCGTCCACGTGGCGATCGACGAGCGCTACATGGGCCATATCCTGATCACCGATATGCTCAAGCCGGGCAGCAAGCAGGCCATCGCCGAGCTCAAAGCCCTCGGGCTGCGCCGCACTGTGATGCTGACGGGCGACACGCGCTCGGCTGCCGAGGAGACCGCGCACGAGCTCGGCGTCGATGACTTCCGCTGCGAGCTGCTGCCGCAGGACAAGGTCGCCCAGGTCGAGGCGCTGCTCGGCGAAAAGCAGGGGAGAGAGACTCTCGCCTTTGTCGGCGACGGCATCAACGACGCGCCGGTGCTCTCGCGCGCCGATGTCGGTATCGCGATGGGCGCGCTCGGCTCCGACGCGGCCATCGAAGCCGCCGATGTTGTCCTGATGGACGACGACCCGCGCAAGGTGGCCAAGGCCATCCGCATTGCCAGAAAGTGCCTGCGCATTGTGTACGAGAACATTATCTTTGCCATCGGCGTCAAGCTGCTGTGTCTGGTGTTGGGCGCCTTCGGTGTCGCCAATATGTGGGTCGCCATCTTCGCCGATGTCGGTGTGATGGTGCTCGCGGTCGTCAACGCGATCCGTGCGCTGAGTGTCAGGAAGCTGTGAGAGGTGGAGACTGTGAACGAATCTGAACGTGAGCTCTGCGAGGTTCGCGAGCTGCACCCGGAGCTGCTGGACACCGTCCAGGCGCAGCTGCCCGACGAGGAGCAGCTGATGGATCTGGCCGAGCTGTTCAAGATCTTCGGCGACACCACGCGCATCCGCATCCTGTTCGTATTGTTTGAGTGCGAGGTCTGCGTCTGCGACCTGGCCGAGCTCCTGCACATGACACCAAGCGCCGTGTCCCACCAGCTGAGCATCCTCAAGCGCAATAAGCTTGTCAAGAGCCGCCGCGACGGCAAGAGTATCTTCTATTCGCTCGCCGACGACCATGTCCGCACGATCATCGGCCAGGGCATGGAGCATATTCTGGAATAGAACAAACTGTCAGGGCTGTTGCAAAAATGCGAGAAATCGCGAAAACCCCGGGTCTCTCACGTAGGGGAGGGCCTTGTGCCAACACCCATAAGAGAGTTTTGAAGCAAAAATGACTTGGTAGCTGTCTGGAAGGATTGGAAGATAG
>CACXDT010000074.1 GCA_902766405.1 Oscillospiraceae bacterium | reverse complement strand
AGTGAAATATGCATTTCTGCGCGCGGGCGGCTAATAGCCGCCCCTACGATAGAACCCCCAATTTCAGACTTATTTCACAGCCCCAATTCAGCAATTATAGTGCGGCACGCCGGGGAACCAGGCCTCGGGGTCGACGGTGGCGCCGTTGATGCGGATCTCAAAATGGCAATGCGTGCCGGTGGAGTTGCCGGTCGAGCCGAGATAGCCGATCGTCTGCCCCGCGCCGACGCTGTCGCCGACCGAGACCGCGAAGCCGGACATGTGGCCGTAGAGCGTCGTATAGCCGTTGCCGTGGTCGATAATGACACAGTTGCCATAGCCGCCGTAGTACTCGGCCAGGATCACGGTGCCGGCGGCCGAGGCGACGATCGGACTGCCGTCCTGGCCGTAGCCGTCGATGTCGATGCCGGCGTGGAAGTGACTGGTGCGGTCCTCGCCGTAGACGCCGGTGATCAGGTACTTGGACGGAACCGGCCAGCCGAAGGCGCCGTTGAAGTTGTAGCTTTGCTGCTGTTTGGCGCGCTCCTCGGCCTCCTTCTGGCGCTGCTCCTCCTCATACTGCTCGATCAGCTCGGTGATCTTGCGCGCGGCTTCGGCCTCGGCCTGACGTTCGGCCTCATAGGCGGCCTCGGCCTCGGCGATCTCGTCGGCCAGATCCTCCAGCGTGGCCTCGGCCTCGGCAATTTTGGCGAGAAGCGCGGCCTTTTCGGCCTCCAGCTCGGTCTGACGGGTCTTCTGCTCGGAGAGCGCCTGCTCGTATTCGGCCTTGACGCGCTCGACCTCGCGGCGTGCGGCCTCGTAGGCGTCGGCCAGCTCGCGGTCGCTCTGCATGATCATGCTGATATCGTCGATCGCCGTCAGCAGCTGGGCGTAGTTCTCGGCTTCAAAAACCAGCGAGAGGACAGAGTACTCCCCGCGCTCCTCCATCGCGCGCACGCGTGAGCGGAAGCGCTCTAACTGCCGCTGCTCGGTGGCGCGGGCGGCGTCCAGCTCCGCGCTCTTCTCCGCGACCAGCCGGTCATAGAGCGCGATCTCCTCCTCGACCAGGGCGATCTCCTGCTCGGCACCCTCCTTCTGGGCGTTGAGCGCGTCGCGCTGGCCCAGCACGTCGGTCTGCTCGCTCTGCAGGCCGCTCAGCCGCGCCTGGATTTCGTCCATCTGCTGGCCGATGGCCTCCTTCTTCGCCTTCAGGGCGTTGATCTCGTCCTGCGTGACAGCCCAGGCCCGTCCGGGCAGCAGCTGCGCGCACAGGGCGAGCGCCAGCAGCCAGACGGCCGCATTTTTCATATGAAAAGATCTCATGGGATCGACCTCTTTTTTCTTGGGGTGCTCCCCATTATACCCGCTCCGTCCGTCCGTGGCAACCGAAAACCTGTTTTTTCAACGAAAGTTCACATTTTAGAAGTTCCCTCCGCAAAGGGCCGTCCTTTGCGGAGGGAACTTTCTTTTATCTATAACGATCAGCCGCCGGTGACGGTGACGCCTTTAAGGCGCGTCAGGGCCGGGATGCGCCAGTTGTTGTACTGCACCGTCTCCCTCGAGGCATACAGCGCTTTGACAAAATCGTGCATCGAGCCCGAGACCGAGCCGCCGGAGACCGGCGTGACGGTCTCGCCGTCGTGCCAGTAGCCGAGACGGATCTCGCCGAAGATATCGCCGGTCATCGCGTCCACCTGGAAGTCGGAGAACTCCACGGCCTCGAGATACTTCCCGCTCCGCAGCTCCGCTTCGCTGTGCGTGCCGCCGGAGACGGCGAGGTTCGTCGGGACAAAGCAGTCGTCCAGGCCGAGATAGGCCGCAAACTTGCGGCCGCCGACATAGTGCTCGGCCACGCCCTCGCGCAGCAGCACAAGATCGCGGATCGGCGCGCCCTCGGCGTCATACAGGCGGTTATGGGACGAATTTGGCAGCGTGCGGAGCGTCTCGACGGTCAGCTTGTCGCCGTCAAAGTGATCGGCCACGCTCTGTCCGAGCTCCCAGTCGCTGAGGCGGCGGGCCACCATACCCGTATCCAGACGGGTGACAAAATAGCGGTAGATGTCCACGGCCGCGGACGAGGAGAACAGCACGTCCGTCTTGCCAAGGTTCGGCGTCGCGGCCGTGTGCAGGCGGTCCTTGCCGTAGCGCATCGTTTTGGCGAGATCGCGCGCGAGCGCGGCGGCGTCGCAGCTGCCGGACTGATAGTTGCGGTAGAGCTCGATCTCGTGCCCGTCCTGCCGGGCGTTGACCACGACCTCAAGCATGCTGTCGGGGAAGCTCTCCTCGACGTCGATGCCCGCCGAGGTGACGAGGCGGCGCGTCTTGGCCGAGACGAAGAGCTCATAGCTGTTGATATCCTCGCTCGCCGTCTCCGGCAGGGCGCGCATAGCCCGGAGGAAGTCCCCGGCGATCGCGGCCACGTCGAGCGATGGCGCGGCGGCCGTCGGCTCGGCCGCGCGGGGGGCGTGGAGCGTATAGGGCTTGTCCTTGACAAGGCCGGCGCGGTAGGCCAGGCTCTCGATCAGGGCTCTGGCCTCGGATAAGTCGGCGGTCGGGGACAGCTCGGCCGAGGCCGAGCCCATGCT
>CACXDT010000073.1 GCA_902766405.1 Oscillospiraceae bacterium | reverse complement strand
TAAGTGAAATATGCATTTCTGCGCACGGGCGGCTAATAGCCGCCCCTACGATAGAACCCCCAATTTCAGACTTATTTCACAGCCCCTTTGCTTTGTTGATGGCCTGCTTTCGGTGAATTGTGCGGTGTTGCGCTTGACTTTTCCGCTTTCTATGCTATAATTTGAAACCGGTTTTCAAATTGTAATTGATAATGGTTATCATTTTTCGGAGGCCCAGTATGGGAGATAAAGGACAGTATAAAACCCGGCAGCGCGAGGAGGTGCTCTCCTATCTGCGCTCGGCGGCCGGGCAGCACGTGACGGCGAACGACCTCTGCAGCTATTTCAAGCTGCAGGGCCGCCCGATGGGCACGGCCACGGTCTACCGCCAGTTAGAGCGCATGGTGGATGAGGGGCTGGTCAGCAAGTACATCATCGACGCGAACACGCCCGCCTGCTTTGAATACACGCCGCGCGAGAGCCATGTGAACGAGGGCCAGTGCTTCCACTGCCGCTGCGAGATCTGCGGCACGCTCTTCCACATCCGCTGTGACGAGCTGGAGTGTCTGGCCGGGCACCTCTCCGCCGAGCACGGCTTTACGATCGACCCGCTGCGCACGGTTTTCTACGGCGTATGCGGTGAGTGCCGCCGCAGAGAGGAGGCCGAGGAATGAGACGAACGCTTTCCCTGATTCTTGCGGTTCTATTGCTGTTCGCCACCCTCTCTGGCTGCGGCAGTACCCCGGCGCAACAGGAGGACGGCAAGCTCAAGGTCGTCGCCACGATCTGGCCGGTCTACGACTGGGCGCGGAACCTGACCGCCGGGAGCGACAGTGTTTCGCTGACGCTGCTGCTGGACAGCGGTGTGGATATGCACTCCTTCCAGCCCACGGCCGCGGATATCATTAAGCTCTCGGCCTGTGATGTGCTGCTGTATGTCGGCGGCGAGAGTGACGAGTGGATCGGCGACGCGCTGAAGGAGGCCGTGAATCCCGAGCTTGTGGCCGTGAATCTGATGGAGGTTCTCGCCGACCGTCTGCACACGGAAGAGACGGTCGAGGGCATGCAGCACAGTGAGGAGCACAGCGGCGCGCCGGAGAAGGACGAGCACATCTGGCTCTCGCTCGAGAATGCCCGGCGCTGCTGCGCGGCGATCGCGCAGACGCTCGCGGAGAAGGATCCGGAAAACGCGGCTTTGTATGAGAAAAACGAGGCAAGCTATGCCGAAGCTCTCTCCGCGCTTGACGGCGCGTACCGCGACGCTGTCAAAAGCGCCGCGAGAGATACCCTGCTCTTTGCCGACCGCTTCCCCTTCCGCTACCTGACCGAGGACTATGGGCTGCACTACTACGCGGCTTTCGCCGGCTGTGAGGCCGAGACCGAGGCCAGCTTCGAGACGCTGGCCTTCCTGGCCGAGAAGACGAAAGCGCTTGCGCTCCCCTGCGTGCTGGTGATCGACGGCTCGGATCAAAAGCTCGGTCGCGCCGTGGTGCAGAGCGCCGGCGTGGCCGACTGTGAAATTCTCTGTCTCGATTCGATGCAGTCCACCCGCTCCGCGGACGGTAAAAGCTACCTGTCCGTCATGGAGGACAACTTAGCCGTAATCAAAACGGCGCTGAACTGAGGGACTATTCCGTATGGCACAAATCATCTGTGACAACTTAACGCTGGGCTATGAGAACACCCGGCTGCTGACCGGGCTGAGCTTTCAGGTCAACGCCGGGGATTATCTGTGTATCGTGGGCGAGAACGGCTCCGGCAAGTCTACGCTGGTGCGCACGCTGCTGGGCCTGCAGCCGCCGGCGGGCGGGACGATCCGCTTTTCCGACGGTCTCAGCGCGCGGGAGATCGGCTATCTGCCGCAGCAGACCGAGGTACAGCGGGATTTTCCGGCCTCGGTGCGCGAGATCGTGCTCTCGGGCTGCCAGAGCCGCATGGGCCTGCGCCCGTTCTATCAGAAGGAGGAGCGCGCCCTGGCTGAGAGCAACATGGAAAAGCTCGGCATCCAGACTCTCGCCGAGCGCTGCTACCGCGAGCTCTCGGGCGGACAGCAGCAGCGCGTGCTGCTCGCGCGCGCCCTGTGCGCGACGAGAAAGCTGCTGCTATTAGACGAGCCGGTCTCGGGGCTCGACCCCTTCGCCACCAACGAGATGTACCACCTGATCGCCGGGCTCAACGACGAGGGCATCAGCATCATCATGGTCTCGCACGATATCGACGCGGCGCTGCGCTATGCCAGCCACATCCTGCACATCGGCGGCAGCACCTTTTTCGGCACTGCCGCGGACTATGCGGCCAGTCCCATCGGCCGCCGCTATCTTGAGCTGGGAGGCAGCCGGGGATGAATACGATCATACTGTATCTGCAATACCCCTTTGTCCGCTATGCGCTGATCGTCGGCACGCTGATCGCGCTGTGTTCCTCGCTGCTGGGCGTGACGCTGGTGCTCAAGCGCCTGTCGTTCATCGGCGACGGGCTGAGCCATGTGGCCTTCGGCGGCATTGCGATCGCCTCGGTGCTGAACCTGACCGACCAGATGCTGCTGGTGCTGCCGGTCACGGTGCTCTCCGCGATCCTGCTGCTGCGCGGCGGGCGCAACCGCCGCATCAAGGGCGACGCCGCGATCGCCATGCTGTCTGTCGGCGCGCTGGCCATCGGCTATCTGCTGATGAACCTGTTTTCGACCTCGACGAATCTCTCGGGCGACGTGTGCTCGACACTGTTCGGCTCCACCTCGATCCTGACGCTGACAAAGACCGAGGTCTGGCTGTGCGTCGTGCTGAGCGTGGTCGTGCTGGCTGTGTTTGTGCTGTTCTACAACAAGCTCTTCGCCGTCACCTTTGACGAGAGCTTTGCCCAGGCCACCGGGCTGCCGACCGCGCGCTATAACCTGCTGATCGCGGTCGTCATCGCCGTCATCATCGTGCTCGCGATGAATCTCGTGGGCTCGCTGCTGATCTCGGCGCTTGTGATCTTCCCGGCGCTCTCGGCCATGCGCGTGTTCAAAAGCTTCCGCTCGGTCACGGTCTGCGCTGGCATCCTCTCTCTCGTGTGCGCGCTTGCGGGTATGCTGATCTCGATTCTCGCGGGCACGCCCGTCGGCTCCACGATCGTCGCCGCCGATATCCTGGCCTTTGCCGTCTTCTCCCTGCTCGGGCACAGAAAGGCATAGAGAGAACATGTGGGATGCGTGGGGCAGAGATCGGCTCCCTGTTCCACCCTGATCATCAACATAATAATATCCCCTGTTCGTCGGCTTCTCCAAGAGGCAACAAACAGGGGATATTCGTTGGTTCAGACAAAATAGTTTATTGGTGTTTCAGGCGATTTTCACACATACTTTCATAGCGTTCATTGGTGTCTTCCAAAATCGTCCAGCCCGCAGAGCGTTGAAAACACATGGTTTTCCGCCTATTTCGACTGTTTCCTCTTAAGGGTGAGGTTATCGGCGATCATCGCGATAAATTCCGAGTTCGTGGGCTTGCCCTTGATGTTCGACACCGTATAGCCGAAGAACTTCTGCAGCACCTCGATGTCGCCGCGGTCCCACGCGACCTCGATCGCGTGGCGGATGGCGCGCTCGACGCGCGAGGGCGTGGTGCCGAACTTCTTGGCCACGGCAGGGTAGAGCACCTTGGTGACCGCGTTGATCATCTCCATGTCGTTGATCGTGAGGATGATGGCCTCGCGCAGGTACTGATAGCCCTTGATGTGGGCCGGGACGCCGATCTCGTGGATGATGTCGGTCACCATGGCCTCGAGATCGCCCTGCGTCTGGACGCTTGTCCCCTGGCGCAGATCGGCGGTCTCGAAGCCCAGGGAGGGGAACGCCTTGCTGGGGTGGGACAGCATACGGATGCGGCTCAACAGCACCGGCATCTCGCAGGGCTTTAAAATGAAGTAGGCCGCGCCGAGCCGCGAGCAGTCGGACACCAGCTTCGGCGTGATAAAGCTGGAGAGAATGATGGCCTGCGGATGGCTGTCGCCCTCTGACAGGCGCTGGAGTACCTCCAGGCCGTCTAACTTTGCGAGCACCAGATCCATGATGACAATGTCCGGCCGCAGCTCGGCGTTCTTCACCAGGACATCCACGCCGTTGCTGACGGCGCCGACCACGTCCAGGTCACCCTCGGCGCCCAACGCGTCAGAAAGAATGGCGCGGAATTCGTCGTTGGCATCGGCGATAAGGATTCTTGTTTTGGCTTCCATTTGTGTTTCCTCCCAATATGTTCATACGGTCTTGTTCCGGCTGCTGCGGAGCTCTGTTATGCGCCCCTCAATCAGCGTGAATTCGTCGTGTCGAAGATACTGTATCACAGCGATGAGCGAAAAACGAACAGAATTGTGTCGAAGAGCGCAGTTAACTTGTTGACATAATATCCTATGCTTCTACAGGATTCAACCGGATTATCACAGAAAACAGGAGAAAATGCAAGATTTTAGGCAAAAAATTTGTCGAATTTCCACGAAGTGGAAAACAAAACGCATAATGGAAGGAACCGGGGGAAAACCGGTTCCTTTGGGCATGCGATGCGCTTACGGATACACCTGTTCGAAGCTCTCGTAGTGGTCGGCGGTATAGAAGATCAGCCCGTCGTTGGAGAAGATCAGACGCTCGGCGCCGCGGCTGCGCTTGCCCAGTGTGTTGATGTCGCATTCGGTATAGCTGCGGCCCTTTGCGGTGGGCAGCAGCCCCTCACGGTTGCCGAAGCGGTCGCCGCCGATGCATTTGCCGGGACAGTAGGGCTCTAAGTTGCCGCCGGGCCAGCCGGCCGCGCGCGCCTCGCTTTTCGTGATGAAATTCGGCGGCAGATGGCCGTAGGCGATCAGATAGGCGGTCACATCCTCTTTGGTGGTGTAGCTGCCCTCCTCATCGGGCAGCGGCGCGTCGGTCGGCGCCGCCGTCGCGGCGCTCTCAGGTGTGGCTGTCGGTTTTGGCGTCGCTTGCGGCTTTGCCGCTGCAGCGGGCGAGTCCGTCCCCTCGGGCAGCAGCGTCAGCGGTTCGTTGGGCGCACGGCCGGCCGATTCGGTGACCGTCGCACCGCAGCCGGCTAAAAGCAGCAAGGCCAGCAAAAGCGCCAGCAGCGCGTATATTTTACGATGTTTCATAACTGAACCGCCCCCGCAATGTGGAAAGATAAGATATATACACTATTACATTAATTATACCACGCGCTGCCCGTTTCCGCAATTGCTTTGTCACGCGAACCGTGATAGAATACAGCCATATGGATAGCGGGGAGGAAATACGGTGAAAAGACTGTGCTGTTTACTGCTGCTCGGCGTGCTGCTGCTCGGCGGCTGCGCCGCGTCCGCCCCGGAGGCGGTGCCGACACCCCTGATCGAGCCAATCTCAACGCCGGAGGCCACCGACGATCCGGCTGAAGCGCTCCGGTTCCCCCGCACGGCGCGCGGGGACGCGCTGGCTATGACGAACCTCCTGACGGCCAACCGCTTTCTCCCGGTCGGCAATACGCTGTATGGGCTGGACGTTAGGGACGACGGCACGCCGCAGCTCGTCGCCTGGCAGCTGACAGACGGTGAGCTCTCCGACTGCACGGTGCTGGCCGAGAGCGTCGTGCCCGAATGGCTCACGCTGGCGGACGACGCCCTGTACTGGTGCAATGCCGCGGCCGGGGGCCGCCTCGAGCGAATGCTGCTCACAGAGGAGAGCCCCGAGGTGGAGACCGTGCTGGACGACAGCTGCTCGGCCCTGCAGGTCGTGGACGACACTCTGTATCTCTGCGACAGTGCGCACCGTTTCTGCCGTCTTACGGCAGAGGGAAACACCGATGTGCTTGTTGACATTGAGGTCTGGTATCCCTGTCTCCATGATGGCGTACTGCTGTACCAGAACGCCGCCGACGGCGAGACGCTGCACCTGCGTGAGCTTGCAAGCGGCACGGACAGGCGGCTCAACGATGTGCCGTCGTATGCGCCGCTGTGTCTCGATCAGGTGATCTGGTACAGCCAGGGCAGCAGCGGCGACGGCTGCGCGATGGCGAGTCTGGATCTGCGTACCGGGCGCGGCGCGCGGTATGGCAGTCTCATCTTCCGCGGCGAGGCGCAGTTCGTGCGCGACGGCGGAAAATGGGGCGTGCGCCTGTTCAAAAACGAACCCGCGGCCATCCAGCTCTCCGGATCGCTGGCCGGCCCCTGGCAGGAGGACGAGAGCGATTTGTACCGTATGTGCGATTACCAGGGTGAGGCGCTCCGTGTCGACGCGCTCTACCAGAGGGACGGCAGGCTCTTCTGCTTTGTCCTTGTGGACGGCGAAGGGCAGGAGCAGCGCTTTGTGTCCGGCGCACTGCTGGAGACGCCGTGAGAATGGTATATTGTCGTATCGGTTTTTGTCAGCAATTAGGTAACATCGTAGGGGCGGCTATTAGCCGCCCGTGCAGAACATTCTATTTCAATCGGATTCGCCCGGGCGAAGCGCTTAGACAGAACGACTCTCGCCGGGCGGCTATTAGCCGCCCCTACGACCGTATGATAAGCAAAGCTGATACCTGTTGTATAATATCAGGAAAAACGGGCAAACTGACCCTATCTGAATGAAAGGTGGGGTCAGTTTTTATGATCGAACAGGATACCGTCAAGCTGCTGCGCGAATGTGACAGCGGGGTAAAAATGGGCGTTAAGTCCATCGACGATGTGATCGGGGCCGTACACGCCGAGCCCATGCGCCGCGCGCTGCGGGAGAGCCGCCGTGAGCACGAGGTACTCGGCTCCGAGATTGAGAGCCAGCTGCAGCGCTTTCACGACGAAGGGCGCGATCCGAATCCCATGGTCACGGCCATGTCCTGGATCAAGACCGAGGCCAGGCTGGCGGCCGATCCCTCGGACAGCACGGTCGCCGATCTGATGACCGACGGCTGCAATATGGGCGTCAAATCGTTGAACCGCTATCTGAACCAGTATGTGGCCGCCGACGAGCGCTCCAAGGACATCACCAAGCGCCTGATCCATCTCGAGCAGAAGCTCGGCAGCGACATGAGCGCGTATCTGTGAAAAAGGGGCTGTGAAATAAGTCTGAAATTGGGGGTTCTACCGTAGGGGCGGCTATTAGCCGCCCGCACGCAGAAATGTACATTTCATGTAAAATGTTGGGCAAATTCGCATTTTTGTACGAAATTGCCCAACTTATTCATGAATATAACAAATTGTACCGCGCGGGCGGCAGGTTGCCGCCCCTACGGCAATGCGGGACTTTTTTCGCAGCCCCATTTAATGCTGCGTGGAGCTTGGCTCACCCCGCCCCCGGCGAGGGAAGCGCGCCGTAGGGAGGCATCCCCAGATGCCTCCGCAGACCTGGGCGGAACGCCGTGGAGCGATCTTCTACATCTCTTTATACCGCGCCGCCAGCAGCCCGACGGCCTCCTCGAGCGGCGTTACCGAGCTGTCGATCACGAGATCGTAGTTTTTCGCGTCGCCCCAGCGCTGCTTCGTATAGTGCTCGTAGTAGCGGCGGCGCTGCTTGTCCATCAGCTTCACCAGGTGTTTCGCCTTCCCCCGGGGCAGATTTTCCAGCAGCATCTTGCGCTGCACCCGGTAGTCGAAGGGGGCTGTGATGAATACGCGCAGCAGCCGGACATCCTCGTCCTTCAGGACACTGTCGGCACAGCGGCCGATGAAGATGGCGTTTTCGCTCGCGGCGATACGCCGGATCTCATGACACTGCAGGTCAAACAGCACCTCCGAGGTCGGCAGACCGCGCAGGACGTGCCGGTTGCCCTCATGCACGGTCTGAAAGAGCATCGGATTCGAGGCCTGCTCGTCGGCGGCCTCCAGTGTCTCCACCCGCAGCTCGCCGTAGCGGGCCGCCAGATGGAGGATATCCCTCTCGTAGGCGTGGATCCCCAGCGTCTCGGAGAGCCTGACGCCGATCTCATGACCGCCGCTGCCGAATTCGCGGCCGATACAGATGATTTTGTTTCCCATAGCTGACAACCCTCTTGTCGTTTTATTTCTCAGTGAGTGTCTGAACCACAGCGTCTGGGACATCAAACGCCGTCACACTGTCGTCCAGCGTGAGATCGGCGCTGAAGGAGACATCCAGCGTGCTCAGAGCAACACTCAGCGTGCCGCTGCCGCTCAGCTTAACAGACGATATCCGCTCGTTTTCCGTCTGCACCTCGAGACTGCCGAAGCCCGGCGTGATGCTCAGCCGTTCGGCCTGGGGGGCAATGGCCAGGATCATGTCCTCAAGCTTATCGCCGGACAGGGTCACGGTGTAGACACAGCTGTCGCCGTTTTTTACGCAGCCAACGGCGCTGTTCATGCACATCTGATACGCCAGATCCAGCAGCTTGCCGGTCTGCTCGAGATTGACGGGAAGTGTTCCCACCGCGGCGCCGGATTCGCCGCACACGCGCCCGCCGGCGTAGTAGAGAGTGACGCCGCCCGCGCGCACGGCGCTGATCGTCGCACCGTTCACGACCGTGCGCAGATAGCGCAGGTCGTCGTTGATGATCAGCGAGCCGCAGTCGGCGCGGATCTGCGCGTTCACGGCCAGCGGGTCGCGGGTGTTGAGCGCGGCCCAACCGTACAGAAGCTGTACCAGCTCGTCGCTCAGCGCGAGGCTGGACGCGTTCTGCGGGGACTTCAGCGCGCTCTTGACCGCGGCGGGCACCGTGTTGCCGAGCGGGTCGGGCTCGGCCATGCGGACCACAGCGTCGACGGAGAAGGCCTCCGCCCCCTCCAGCGTGCCGCCGGCGACGAGATGCGCCTCCTCAATGCCGCCGCCCCAGGCGACCACGTCGACCTTCAGCGTGTCAATCGTATCCAGGCGCGTGGAGACGGCCGGGAACAGCAGACTGAGGATGGCGTTGCCGTCCTTGCTGTGCGGCTCCACGGTGTAGATCGTTTTGCTGTTTTCACTGTGGACCGAGATGTCGATCTCATTGCGGAGGCTCAGTATCGTTTTCAGCATGCTGGGATAGCTGGGCATCGCATAGTCCACGCGGAAGGCTCTCCCGTTCTCGAGGTACAGGCTGCCGTTGATATAGTAGAGCGAAGCGCCGTGGAATTGCAGACAGTAGACGGTATTCTGGCCGAGCCTGGTCTTGAACGCGGAGAAATCGCTGTTGACGGTGTCGTTGCCGATCACGAGGTTGCCGCTCAGCTCCAGATTGACGTTATCGCCGCTTGTCTGCTTGTAGAGCAGCGACAGCAGGGCCAGTCCGTTGCGCGTGTCCGAGCGAAGCAGCGTCAGCGCGCCGAGCGAGAGCAGCACGAGAAGCACCGAGACCGCGGCGATCAGCCGCCGCTCTCCCCGGCTGCGCTTGCGGCGGGGCGCTCTGTCCATCGGCCGCTGTTCCGTACTGCCGCCCCCGGCGGGGGTGTCGCCCTGGGTCTTCCGGGCGGCTTTTCTGATGCGCCGGCGCAGCACCGCGGCGCGGATCGCGCGGATGACAAGGATCAGCAGCGACAGCGCAAGGAAAATGACCAGCGCGTAGATCAGATAGACCCACCAGGCCTGCCCGGTGCTGACAACGGCGATTTCGGCCTCCGTGCCCGAGACCGGGAAGGTCAGGTAGCTGCCGAAGCTGCCGCAGGCGAGCTTCTGCCACCCGGAGCCGCTGCGTACATACACATCCGAGCCGTCGACCGATTCATCGACGGTGACATAGCGGACCGTGTGCGATTCGCTGCCGTCGTCGGGGATCGTCAGGTGCCACTGCTCGGTGATGGCGGTGTCGTGCGTGATATGGCCGCGCAGACCGGAGCGCAGCAGCTCGGCGGCGGTCGGCGGCTGGCCGGAGATCTCAGACAGCGAGGCCGAGGTCTCGCTCTCGGTGGCCGTCAGCGTGTCGCCCTCGCGGAACGCGCCCTCGACAAAGAAGATGGGGCGTCCCGCGCCGCGCTCCTGTTCACTGCGCAGCGAGGCGATGTTCGGAACATAGACGGCGTTGACAACGGTGTCGAAGGTGATCGCCGAGAGGTCGGCAATGTCCCAGGTACCGTAATAGCCCTCGCGCGCGGGGAGCTCAGGGTATACACTGCCGTCAAAGCCCTCGCCGTAGGGGACAGTCAGGCTTTTGACGGTCTGGCCGTCGATGCGAAATTCCAGGCGCAGCTCGCGGAAGGCGTCGGGGATATCCGCCAGCGTCAGCAGCTGCGTGTAGCTCAGCGGCTCGGCCTTGCCGAGGTAATTCATCCGGTTGATGCCGGCAAAGGTGTCTGAAACGAAATAGTTATCAATAAAATCGCCGCTCTCGGCGCCGGCGATCGCGCCGGCGTACTGCTTGCAGCTGCGGATCTCGACCAAGGCCCGGCACTCGGCGACCGTGGATTTTACGCCGGTGCCGGCGTTGAGCGAGCCCGCGCCGGTAATGCCGCCCACGTAACTGCCGCCGCTCAGGGCACACTTCGAGTGGCTGTTGCGCACGACGCCGGCGGTCTGACCCACAATGCCGCCGATATAGTTCCCGCTCTCGCTCGCGGCGCTGCCGTAGCCCTCGCAGCCGAAGATCAGTCCGAGCTCCATGCTGCCGCAGATCGCGCCGACACAGTCCTTTTTCGCCGTGATATCACCGCGGTTGACACAAGCCTGGAGGATGGCTTTCATCTCAAATTCGCGGTGCATCGCCGCCGTGAGCGTTCTGGGTGTGTCACCTTCGGGGTCAAGACTCGATTCCACGCCCATGCAGCCGGCAATGCCGCCGACGTTGATGTCACCGTAGATGCTGCCGCTGTTTTCGCAGCGATAGACCTTGCCGTCGGTGACGGCGTCCACGTTCTCCTCGCTGGTATCGGTCAGCACATCGCCGGACAGGTCGTTGAGCTCGCCCATGGCGCGCGTCAGCGTGCTGTTGACAGCGCTCAGCTGGTTGATGACGCGCTGCATATCGTTGGCCAGCACCTCGGAGCCGTCGTGCAGCGTCGCCGAGACATCGTCGAGCTGTCCGGTGATACCATAAAAGGCGCCCATAAATTCCGCCAGCTGCTGGGAGATCTCGATCGGCTCCTCGCTGACGTAGGCCGCATCGAGGATCGGGGCCAGGGTACCCGCGATGGCGCTGAGCCTGTCGGCCGAGGCATCGGAGCTGGCGCGGGCGTCCTCGGCTGTCACGCCCAGCAGATAGCTCAGCGAGCTCAATTGGCTTTGCAGGGTCTGCGCGGTGTCCTCGGTCAGCACCAGAGACACAAGGGGCTCCATCTGTCCGGCGATGCCGCCGATATCCCGGCGGCCCTGGATCTCGCCCTCGTTCCGGCATTGCTCCGCGTAACCGGCGTTGCGGCCGATGATGCCGCCGACGTTGTAGCCGATGTGCGGGTAGCCCACCGTGCCGCGGTTGACGCAGCCGATGACCGTACCCGAGCTGTAGCCGGTGATGCCGCCGGTGTCGGTGGCGACATTGATCAGTGACAGAGAGTAGTCCTCGGCGGAGGAGAGCAGCCCCCGCAGGTTCAGGCCCTCCAGGTTCAGATTCGGGTCTGCGCTCTCGATGTTGACAAAGCTCTGGTTTTCACAGTGCTGGATCAAGCCCTCGTTTTTGCCGGCAATACCGCCGGTCATGCTGCTGCCGGTGACGCCGCCCATCGAGACGCAGTCGGCAATGGTTCCGCCCGCGCCGTTGAGCCCGACCAGGCCGCCGACCGCGCTCTTGGCCGTGACGGTGCCGGTAAAGCGGCAGTTTTGAATCAGACCGTCGTTTTTGCCGACCAGGCCGCCGGCCGTGCTGCCGTCGCCCGAGGGGGCGACCGTACCCTCCAGCGTCAGATCGCGGATGATGCCGCCCGACAGCAGCTGGCCGAACAGGCCGCTCGGCGCGGCGCTCGAGGTGACGGTCAGGCCGGAGATCGTGTGGCCCTGGCCGTCAAACAGTCCGCCAAAGCCGGGGATCGGCTCGAAATCGACGCCGGCGAGCGAGAGGTCGGCGTTCAGCAGCACCTGCTTATCACGGCTCCAGGCATCGAGCACGCAGTTTTTGGCAAACGCGAGCAGCTCGTCGGTCGTGGAGATCACCACGGTCTCATACACGGTCTCTTCCGTGTCCCCATCGGCCGGCGCCGCGCCGAGCAGCAGCGAGACGGTCAGGGCGAGGCACAGCAACAGCACACCGATTCTATATCCGTTATTCTTCATCGCTGTCCGCCTCCTTCACCGTGCCGTTTATAAGCCGTACGTCCACATCGCCCTCGACCGTGGCGTGCACCACGCCGTTTACCGTGCCGCTGATGCGGCCGCTGACCACGCCGTCGAGCACCAGGCGGCCCGAGCCGCTGTGCTGGCGCAGTCCGCCCTTCATCTCGAAGGAGGTCTTTTCGATGATTGCGGCGCCCAGCAGCAAAATCTGCGGCAGAACAAACATGACAAGGACGATCGAAATCACGGTGCCGCGGCCCAGACACTGGCCGATGCCGCAGATCGTGGGCTCGGAGGTCATCATGCCGATCAGGAAGCCCGAGACGGCGAGGATCGTGCCCGAGGTGACGATTGTCGGGAAGGCGAAGTTCATCGTCTCGATGATGGCCTCGCGGTGGGACATCTGATCCTTCAGATCGTTATAGCGGCTGGCGATGACAATGGCGTAGTCGATGTTCGCGCCCATCTGGATCGAGCTGACGACCAGATAGCTCATGAAAAACAGCGGCGAATTCTGGATCGTCGGGAACGAGAAGTTCACCCAGATACTGCCCTGGATCACCAGGATCAGCAGCAGGGGCATGCCGGCGGATTTGAACGTGAACAGCAGCACCACCAGCACGATCAGGATCGACACGACACTGACGACCGTGTTGTCGCGGGCAAAGGATTTTTTGAAGTCGTAGGCGTTGGTGGAGTTGCCGACCACCAACACGCGGCCGCCCGGATAATAGCTCTGGGCCACCGAGCGGACCGTGTCGAGAAAGCTGTAGGTCTCGTCGCCGCCCTCGGGCAGGTTCAGATAGACCAGCATACGGCTGTAGTTTTCGCCCTGCAGCTGCTTTCTGCCGTTCGTCATCTGGGTATAGGCGTCGCTCAGCGTATCCCAGGTGTCGGCGTCGTTGATGCTGATGTAGCCGTCGCGCGCCTGCTCGTAGACATAGATCAGCATGTCCATCAGCGGCACACCGTAGGTCGATATGCCGCTTAAGAGCTTGCCGTAGTCCTCCTGGCTGGCGGCATAGGCGGCGTAGACCACCTGGGCCTCCTCGTAATCGAGGTCGATCAGCTCGGCAAACTGGCGGGGCGTCAGCTTGTCGGTCAGCATATAGCCGTCGAGCGCCTCGGTGTTTGAAAGGCCCTGCGTCGAATCGACCTCGCTGTAAGTCTCGAGCCGGTCGAGCAGCGCACGCTCGCGCGCGGAATCGCCGGCCGGGACGATCACGGCCACCATGTTTTTGCGCTGGAAGGTCTCGTCGATCATCGCGTCGGCGATCTGGTTTTCGTTCAGCACCGGCGTCTCGAGACCGACATAGGTGTAGGCGTAGGGGCAGAGATTTGAATAGTGGATGCCCGCAAAGACCAGCAGCACGAACAGCGGCGGCACAACAAAGCGCGTCAGATAGGCAAATTTGCCAACAAAGGGAATCTTCGGCACAAAGTTCATATGCGCGGTGCGCTCCATCAGCGGCCCGAAGAGCATCAGCAGGCCCGGCATCAGCGTGAATACCGAAATCAGCGAGAAGATGATGGCCTTGATCAGGCAGATGCCCATATCCGCGCCGATGCCAAACTGCATGAACAGCATGGCGACCAGGCCGCCGACGGTCGTCAGACTGCTGGCGCCGATCTCGGGGATGGCCTTGCTCAGCGCCACGATCGCGGCCTCACGGATCGGGAGCCTGGTGTGCTCCTCTTTATACCGGTTGCAGAAGATGACCGCGTAGTCGAGACTCAGGGCCAGCTGTAGAATTGATGTCACCGAGTTCGACACAAAGGAGATCGTGCCCAGCAGAAAGTTCGTGCCCTGGTTGACGATCATCGCCGAGACGAAGGTCAGCAGCAGCACCGGCACCTCGGCGTAGGTCTGGCTCGTGAGCGTCAGCACGACGACCACGATCACCGCGACCAGCACCATGATGACGCTGACCTCGCGCTCGATGATCTCAGCCTTCGCGTTGCCGAGTGAGGTGGAGACATAGATATCGTAGCCGGCCAGCCGGTTTTTGACGTTCTCGAGCGCCGTCAGACAGGCGTCGTCCTCCTGGGGATAGTCAAAGGTGATACTGTACAGGGCCGATACGCTGTTGTAGTGCTCGCCGCTGTCGTCAAAGGCGATGCCTTGGATGCCCTCGAGCTCGCCGAGACTGTCGCACAGCGCCTGGGCGTCGGCCAGGGAGATATTGGCCACCATGACCTCGGCCGAGCCGAAGGTGGTGAACTCCTTCTCCATCAGATCGAGCCCCTGCCGGGTCTCGGAGGCCACGGGCAGATACTGCGCGAGATCGTCCTCGACCTTTACCCAGCCACGGGCGAAGGCGGAGAAAATCAGCAGGATCACAAACAAAAGAAAAATCAGATTTCGTTTATCGACGATGAACGCAGATATGCGCAGCATGACGTTATTCTGCCTTCCCTCGTTTTCGTTCATGGAAACACTCCTTTAGGCAATACCGCACAATTCGCCATCGGCGCCTCCTGGAAAATTTGTGCCCTGATTTCGTCACTTTTTCTTGCAATACACAAAGTATT
>CACXDT010000072.1 GCA_902766405.1 Oscillospiraceae bacterium | reverse complement strand
TACACAAAGTATTCCTGCGAAAAAGTGCCATCATCAGAACTCGGTTTTTCTCGGAATCTGCTCTTGCCGCATTATGCGGTATTGCCCAAACGGCGAAAAACCGCGGTCTGGGCAGAAAGGGGAAGACAATGAAAAAGCTGTTTAAGGCTCTGCTGACGGTGCTGCTTCTTATTCTTGTGGTGGCGGCCGCCGGTCTGGGCTATCTCAGCTGGGCCGAATACCATCCGGAGGCTGTTGAGGAGCTTAGTCTCTCGCCCGACAAGGCGGGAAAAGCCCTGCCGCTCAACCAGAGTCTCGATGTGATGACCTGGAACATCGGCTACGGCGGGCTCGGGGCCGCGTCCGATTTCTTTATGGACGGGGGCAAATCCGTCCGCGCGGCGGATGAGTTCACGGTCAGCGAGTATATGGGCGGCATTCGCTCGACGATCTACGGCGGCGAGGATACGCCCGATCTCATTATGCTGCAGGAGGTCGATCTCGACTCCTCGCGCAGCTTCGGCATGGACGAGCGGGCCTATCTCGCGGGGGATGACGGCGTCGAGGCGCTGAACTTCGCCGTTGAATTCGTGCCCTATCCGCTGCCGCCCATCGGCAAGGTTCACTCGGGCATCTTCACCACGACCCAGGGCTATGACATCGCGAGCGCCCAGCGTATTTCGCTGCCCTGTCCGTTCACCTGGCCGGTGCGCACGGTCAACCTCAAGCGCTGCCTGCTGGCGAGCTGGCTGCCGGTCGAGGGGACGGACAGGCAGCTGTGTCTCGTGAACCTCCATTTAGAGGCCTATGACGACGGCGAGGGCAAGATCGCCCAGACCAAACAGCTGCGCGATTTTATCGCGAGCGAGTATCAGAAGGGCAACTATGTGATCGCCGGCGGCGACTTCAACCAGGTCTTCCCCGGCACGCTGGAGGTCTATCCCAACACGCACCCGGAGCTCTGGTCCGTCGGCGCGCTCAGCGAGGAGCTGCTGCCCGAGGGCTTTCAGTTCGCCTTCGACAGCGCCGCGCCGACCTGTCGGCTGCTCAACCAGCCCTATGATCCGGGCGACACCGTCAATACGCAGTACTATGTGATCGACGGCTTTATCGTCTCGCCCAATGTGCGGATCGACAGTGTGCAGACCGTCGACGCCGGCTTTGCCGACTCCGACCACAACCCCGTGCGTCTCAGCATGACGCTGCTGGGATGATACAATCCGGATTTATGGGACGGCGATTCTGCCGTCCCATAAATCCGCATACAGGCCAAACAACAGCTGCCGACCGTATGCTATGCCAGCCGGTCGGCATATTGTTTTGGAAAAACCGCTTGACAAAGCTGTATTACTGTGCTATTGTATTAATCGCTTAATACAATAGCACAGAGGAGGTCGACGATGGAATTTGAATTGCAGAGCTCGCGGCCGATCTGGCTGCAGCTGACCGAGCAGCTCTCGCGCAGGATCGTGACCGGGGTCTATCCGCCCGGGACGCGCTTTCCGACCGTGCGCGAGCTGGCCACCGAGGCCGGTGTTAACCCGAACACGATGCAGCGCGCGATCGCGCAGCTTGAGAGCGCGGGTCTGGTAACGACGAACCGCACCGCCGGGCGCACCGTGACCGAGGACACCGCCGTACTGGACGCGATGCGGCAGCAGCTGGCGAAGGAGCTGCGGACCAGCTATTTTTCAGAGATGGAGGCGCTCGGCTACAGCCGCGCCGAAGCCGCGGCGATGGTCGCGGCGGAAAAGGAGGAGAAGGAAGAATGACACAGGAATTGGTACAGTGCACAAAGCTCTCGCGCAGCTTTGGTGACGTGCAGGCGCTGCGCGAGGTCGATCTGAGCCTGAGCTCCGGGCGCATCATCGGCCTGCTTGGGCCAAACGGCTCGGGCAAGACGACGCTCATCAAAATCCTCAACGGATTGCTGCAGCCCAGCGCCGGCGAGGTGCGTATCGGCGGGAACCTGCCGGGGGTCGAGACAAAGAAGCTCGTCAGCTATCTGCCCGACCGGGGCTATTTCCCCGATTGGATGCGCGTCGGCGATATGATCGATCTTTTTGCCGACTTTTATGCCGACTTTGACCGCTTAAAGGCCAGCGAGATGTGCGCCGCGCTGGGGCTCGAGAAGGGCGGCCGGATCAAGACGCTCTCGAAGGGCACACGCGAGAAGATGCAGCTGATGCTGGTCATGTCGCGCCAGGCACGGCTGTATTTGCTCGACGAGCCGATCGCGGGCGTGGATCCGGCGGCGCGCGAGTTCATCATGCGCACGATTCTGACCAATTACAGCGAGGACGGCACGGTTCTGATCTCGACGCACCTGATCCTTGACGTGGAGCAGGTGCTCGACGAGGCGGTGTTCCTGCGCCAGGGGCAGCTTGTCCTGCACGAGAGCGTGGACAGCATCCGCGACCGCACAAACGGTAGCGTGGATCAGCTCTTCCGCGAGATGTTCCGCGCGCAGGCCTGGAATGGAGGAGAAGACGATGCTCGGTAAACTGATGAAATATGATCTGCGCTCCAGCTTCCGCCGCTTTGGGGCGCTGTGGATCGCAATTGCGGCGCTGGCCGTGCTCAACGGCTTTTCGATGCGCGGCCTGTTCGCGCAGGCCGCCGAGCGGAGCAGCCTGGTCCGTCTGTTTGTCAGCGTCCTGCCGCCGATGGCGCTGTTCGGGCTGTATCTCGCCACCGGGATTTTGCTGCTGGTATTTACCTGCGAACGCTTTTATAAGGGCCTGCTCGGCGACGAGGGGTATTTGATGTTCACGCTGCCGGCCTCGGTTTCGGCGCACATCGCCTCCAAGACGCTAAGCGCGATGATCGTGTGGGTGCTGTCCTTCCTCGTCGCGCTTGTCAGCGGCTTCCTGCTGCTGACGGTCTACCGGCCCGAGGGCTTTACGGATATGCTGCGGCAGCTGCCGGAGCTCCTGCGCCGGCTCGATATGCCGGCCGCCGTCCCCTGGCTGGTGCTCGAGGGCGTGCTGCTCGCGCTCGCCGGCACCGCGGCAGAGATTTTGAAGCTCTATACGGCGATCGCCCTCGGCCATCTGGCAAAGAAGCACCGCGGCCTTTGGGCAGTTCTCGCCTACATCGGCATCAACACGCTGCAGAGCTTCCTGTTTGGCCTCTTCATGGAGCGCGCGGCCGCGAACAGCTGGCTCAACAGCTTCTTCCAGAGCTGGGAGGTGGCGATAGACGATGGCCAGTGGGTCGTCTACGGCTCCAACCTCGCGGCCGGCGCCATGGGCATCGCGATCGCCGTGACACTGGCGCTTTGCGCCGTGTACTTCTTTGTCACCCGCCTGATCCTGACAAAGAAGCTGAATCTGGAATAATGGAGAAAAATGGATTATAATGGTTATTTTATGATTTTTTATCACTTTTAATAAGAAAATGTTGACGGAAATTGATGGGGAGGGGTAAAATTAATTTAAGGCAATACCGCATAATGCGGCAGGCGTATTGTGCGGTGTTGCCTTAATAATAACAGAGGAGATGGCAGCGATGTTGTCGATGAAAACAGTAATCAGGGATTTTGGCGGATCGGTTTGCCGTCGTTGTATCAATAAACAATATCATCTGGACCTGCAGCCGCGGGATTGCCGATATCAGGATCCCTATCCTCGACTTTGCCCAAATTGCAAAGAGATGCATCACATCGTAGGCGGATTCTCTTTTACGGGTAAACTAAAAACATTGATTCAGTTCTAAATCCCATCACTGGGGCTGTGAAATAAGTCTGAAATTGGGGGTTCTATCGTAGGGGCGGCTATTAGCCGCCCGCGCGCAGAAATGCATATTTCACTTA
>CACXDT010000071.1 GCA_902766405.1 Oscillospiraceae bacterium | reverse complement strand
TTTTTCTTGAAATACACAAAGTATTTCTGCGAAAAACTGCCATCATCAGAACCCAAATTTTCTCAGGATTCGCTCTCGCCGAATTATGCGGTATTGCCCTAAAGAAAGCTCCCTCCGTGTGAGGCGGCGGTTCAGAGAAACCACCGTCAATCATGGAGGGAGCTGTTTCAACCGTGGCTGGCGTGCCAGTTGGTATAGTCGGCGACGCCGTTGGGGCCGTCGTAGCTGCCGTCGATCTTGCTCATGCAGCGCTCGTAGTCCTCGGTGCCGGGCTCGTAGGGCGTAGGCTTGTAGTCGTTGTAGTTGTCGCGGGTGTAGCCCTCGTACACCGGGCGGCTCGAGACACAGCAGGGGATCATCGTGTAGGTCAGCGTGCGTACCGTGCCGTCGGTCTCGCGCTGCACCTGCACCTGGACGATCGCAGTGTCGCGGTCCTTCGGGGCCGTGTTGCCGCCGAAGCAGAAGTTGCCCATCGAATAGAGGATCAGCCCGTCCTTGTATTGTTCAACCGGCTGCAGGCAGTGCGGGTGCGTGTTATAGACAATATCAACACCGGCGTCGACGCACGCGTGAGCGATCTCCACAAACTCGTCGGTCGGCCGGTACCAGAGCTCCTTGCCGGCGTGGAACATGCAGATGATGAAGTCCGGCTCCTCGGCCTTGAGCGTCTCAATCCCGGCGAGCGCCTTGTCGAGATCGGGGCGGTAGTCGCCGTATTTGCCGTTATACTGGCAGTAGACGCCGATGCGCAGGCCGTGCGGCGTCGTGACGACCTGGGCCTGGTCGTTGAGCCCGTAGGGGATGTTGTATTCCTCCAGCGCGGCGGAGGTATCCGTGACACCGGCATCGTTGAAGTCATTGGTGTGGTTGTTGGCCGTCGTGACGAAGTCGACGCCGCCCTCGATCAGGATCTGGGCGTGCGCCGTGGGGGCGCGGAAGAAGAAGGTCTGGATCGAGCTCAGATTGCGGTCGGAAAAAGTACACTCCAAGTTGGCGAAGGTGTACTCGTCATCGTCAAAATAATCCACGACGTTCGAGAACGGATAGCTGTAGTCGCCGTTCATCCGGTTCTCGAAGTCCGAAGAAAACTGGTGGTTCGTCAGCGTCAGATCGCCGATGAACGACAGTGTGAAGACCGCAGGTGTTGGCTCGGGTGTCGGCTCGCTCGTCGGTTCGGCGGTCGGCACAGCGGCGGGTGCGGCGCTCTCCGCCGGTACCGCCGTTACGGAAAGGGCCGGCGTGCCTGTGCTGACACTGGGCGCCGGCGGCGCGGAGGGGCTTCTCAGCCGGAGCAGCAGCACAACGCCCAGCAGGACGACGCACACGAGCAGCAGCAAGGAGACGACGGCTTTTTTCTGTTTCATATAGGAATCCCTCTGAAATCATACAGAATAGAGCCGCGATGACATCCGCCGCGGCCAGAAAAGACACACCCATCAAACGGGCATGGAAAAACAGCCTATACAGTATACCGAAAAATTGTGACAAAAGCAAGCAAAAACAGAAAAAGCGGGAACAAAGCGCCGGAAAACTACTATTTGACAAAACAGATAAACTTTTCTCTTGGAAAATCGGGCAAAGCGCTGTATAATAAGATAACGTCGGGTCGACGCCCTGCGCGGCGCGGCCGTTTCGGATGAATAAAACGATCAGAAGGAGAGTTTGACCATGCAGGAATCATGGAATGCCTTTATCCCCCAGGCCGACATCTATCTTTTTAACATCGGCGAGGCCCAGAAGGCCTGGCTGTGCTTCGGCTGCAACTGGATCCCTCAGCTGAACATGCACCGCTTCATCGTTTGGGCGCCCAACGCCGCGGCGGTCACGCTGGTGGGCGACTTCAACGGCTGGGACCGCCGCGCCACCCCCCTCGAAAAGATCGAGGGCGGCTGCTGGGTCACCTTTGTGCCGGGACTCAAGCACGGCGACAAGTATAAATACTGCATCACCGGCCAGAACGGCAGGAGTGTCCTGAAGGCCGATCCCTTTGGCGACTGGAATGAAAACGGCAGCCAGACGGCCTCACTCGTGTGCGACATGAGCCGCGGCGAGTGGCACG
The DNA here is from genome assembly GCA_902766405.1 of Oscillospiraceae bacterium. Classification (GTDB taxonomy): domain Bacteria; phylum Bacillota; class Clostridia; order Oscillospirales; family Oscillospiraceae; genus Limivicinus. The sequence goes on along the minus strand of CACXDT010000071.1, from coordinate 5,592 downwards.
ACCAGGAGTATATGCAAAAGCGCGCCCAGCGCGACTTCATGCACGCCCCGATGAGCATTTACGAGGTACATATCGGCTCGTGGAAGGACAGACCGGGCTTCCGCCCCGCCTACCGCGAGGTCGGCGAGGAACTGGCCAAATACTGCAAGGAGATGGGCTATACCCATATTGAGCTGATGCCCATCACCGAATACCCCTATGACGGCTCGTGGGGCTACCAGGTCACGGGCTACTACGCCCCGACCTCGCGCTACGGCGACCCCGAGGATTTCAAGTACATGATCGACACGCTGCACCGCGCCGACATCGGTGTGATCATGGACTGGGTTCCGGCGCACTTCCCGAAGGATGAGCACGGACTGGCCCGTTTTGACGGCGGCCCCCAGTTCGAGTGCAAGGAGGAGCGCATGGCCAACCACCCCGACTGGGGCACGCTGATCTTTGACTATGCCTCCAACCAGGTGCAGAGCTTCCTCGTGTCCTCGGCCTGCAAGTTCTTCGAGGAATACCATGTCGATGGCATCCGCGTCGATGCCGTGAGCTCGATGCTGTATCTCGACTACGGCCGCCGCAACGGCGAGTGGACGCCCAACAAGGACGGCGGCAACATCAACCTTGGCGCGGTGGACTTCCTCCGCAAGCTCAACGCCACGATCCTCACGCGCTACGCGGGTGCGATCACGATCGCCGAGGAGTCGACGGCCTTCCCGCTGATCACCGCGCCCCCGGCCTCCGGCGGTCTGGGCTTCTGTTTCAAGTGGGATATGGGCTTTATGCACGATACGCTCGACTATATGGGCATGGACCCCTACTTCCGCAGCAACAACCACAACAAGCTGACCTTCTCTATGATGTACGCTTTTTCGGAAAACTATGTCCTGGCCTACTCCCACGACGAGGTCGTGCACGGCAAAAAGTCGATGCTCGACAAAATGGCCGGCGACTATGAACAGAAGTTCCGCTCGCTGCGCGCCCTCTACGGCTATCAGTTCGCCCATCCCGGCAAAAAGCTGACCTTCATGGGCAGCGAATTCGGCCAGGTCATCGAGTGGAACGAGAAACAGCAGCTCGACTGGATGCTGCTGGATTACCCGGTGCACGACGGGCTGCGCGCCTACTGCCGCGAGCTCAACAAGCTCTATCAGAAGACCCCCGCGCTGTACATGAACGACCGCGGCTGGGACGGCTTCCAGTGGCTCAACGTCAACGACGCCGACCGCAGCTCGATCGCCTTCCTGCGCAAGGATCCGGCGGACGACAGCTATCTCGTCTGCGTGTGCAACTTTACGCCTGTGCAGTACGACAATTTCGTCATCGGCCTGCCGGCCCCCGGCACGCTCAAGGAGATCCTTTCGAGCGACGAGGAGCGCTTCGGCGGCAAGGGCGTTTGCAACCGCGCGGCGATCCGCAGCAGCAAGGAGGGCTTCTGGGAGCTGCCCTGCTCGGCGAAGCTGACGCTGCCGGCCATGTCCACGGTCTATTTCCGCTATCACATCACAAAGCAGCGCAGCAAGAAAGCGGATATTTGATACTCTCAAACTGGAGGAACCGTTTGCATGAATAAAGAACTACGCGACATTCTCGACGCCAAGGGCTGGATCGATCCCCCGGCGATCCTGCTGGTGGCCTCGGAGTGCGCGCCGCTGGCCAAAACCGGCGGTCTCGCCGACGTGGTCGGCACGCTGCCCAAGGTTCTCAGGGATCTCGGGCTCGACGCCAGGGTCATGATCCCCTATCACCGCATCATTAAGGACAGGTACCGCGACCAGGCCGAGCATATGATGCACTTTTATTCCGAGGTCGGCTGGAAGCACTGCTATGTCGGCGTGGAAAAGCTGGTGCTTGACGGCATGGTTGTCTACCTGATCGACAATGAGGACTATTTCGGCGACCGCATCTACCGCGGCGGTCAGGCGGAGCTCGACCAGTACGCCTTTTTCCAGCGCGCGGTTATGGACGCGATCCCGGCGCTGGATTTCCGCCCCTCGGTGATCCACTGTAACGACTGGCAGGCGGGCATGCTGCCCTTCCTCGGCAAAACGCAGTACAGGGGCGGTATGCAGGAGGGACTGCGCTATCTGCTGACGATCCACAACATCGCCTATCAGGGGCGCTGGAACTTCCCCTATATGCAGGAGCTGCTGCACATCCCCGACTATTTCAATACCCCCGAGTTCATCGAGCTCTACGGCGAGGCCAACATGCTCAAGGCCGGCTGCGTCTTTGCCGACCGCATCAACACCGTCTCGCCCAGCTATGCCGAGGAGATCAAGACCCCCTATTTCGGCGAGGGCCTGCAGGGCATCCTGATGGCCCGCAGCCACGAGCTCAGCGGCATCATCAACGGCATCGACAAGCAGGTCTTCGACCCCGAGACCGACCCGCTGATCCCGGAACACTACAGCAGGGCCGACCGCGGCGGCAAGGCCGCGGATAAGGCCGCCCTGCAGGCTAAGCTCGGCCTCGAGCAGAGTGCCGACACGCCGCTCTTCGCCATGGTCACGCGTATGACCGAGCAGAAGGGCTTTGACCTGGTCGCCGCCGTGATCGACGACATGATGGCCAATAACGATATGCAGTTTGTCCTCCTCGGCACGGGCGACAGCTGGTTCGAGGACGGCATGCGCGCCGCCGAGCAGCGCTGGAAGGGGAGACTGTGCTCCTATATCGGCTACGATGCCGATCTCGCCAATCTCATCTATGCCGGCAGCGACTTCTATCTGATGCCCTCGCGCTTCGAGCCCTGCGGCATCAGCCAGATGATCGCCATGCGCTACGGCACCGTCCCCATCGTGCACGAGACCGGCGGCCTTCGCGACACGGTGCAGCCCTACAACCAGTTCACCGGCGAAGGCACGGGCTTCTCCTTTGCCAACTACGATCCGCAGGAGCTGCGCCAGGCCATGTGGGACGCGCTCAAGGCCTACCGCAATCCGGAGGTTATGAACGGGCTGATCGACCGCGCAATGGCGGCTGACTTTGGCTTTGCCCAGTCGGCCGAGGAATACGCAAAGCTGTACTTATGGATGCTCTGATCGGAAGAAGCAGTGCCCATGTGATCGCCGAGGACAACAGCCGCGTCTGGTTCGGCGGCAGCTATGAGGAGCACTGGACAGAGGATTTTAAACTGGTGGTCAGCTATCGGGATCGGCGGCTGGTGGAGGCGCACTATACCGACGGCCGCTGGCAGCCCGCCGGCGGCGAGCCGACGCTGTGCGAGGCGCTGATGCGCCCCGACTGCGCCCCGTTTCTGCAGCGCTATTTCCAGGCGGCCGCCACGGCCTACGCGGCGACAAGCGCGGTGCTCAAGCGCGGGCAGACGATCGAGCGCCTGCACGAGACGCTCAGCGGCCCCACCGATTCTCTGGTGGCGCCCGAGCTGCTGCGCCTGGCGATGGACGACTGCGGCTACGGCTGGGAGCAGGCGCTGCCCGAGGTCATGCGCGCCTGCCGCTGCGGCCCGCTCAGGGAGGACGAGATCGAGGCGCTCAAGACCTTCCAGCCGCGCACAGCGCAGCTGGCCCGCTTCCTGGTCGAGAAGGCCGGCGATTGCCTGGTCGGTGTGCACGACGCGCGCCGCCCGGAGTACCGCCTGCCCTCCGGCGCTGTCCGCTGCGGCGAGCCGCTGCGGCTCTCCTTCGATCTGTCGGACGCGGCGCCGCGCCTCGCCTATCTGGTCATTCGCAGCGACACCGCCCGCGAGGAGTTCCCGATGACGCAGGACGGCTTCCGCTATTCGGTCACGGTGCGATCCCTGAAAAAAGAGGCCGCGCTGTGGTACCATTTCCGCATCGAGAGCGGGCGCGACACCTGCTACCTCGGCCCGGACGAGACCGGTTTCTATGCCCGCACCCAGGACACCGAGCCCTGGGGCTTCCGGCTGACGGTCTACCGCGCCGATTTTGACACACCCGCCTGGTTCAGGCGGCGCGTGATGTATCAGATTTTCCCCGACCGCTTCGGCTTTTCCGACGACGCCACGGCCGAGCGCGGCATCACCTACCATACCATGCTGCACCAGACGCCCGAGCTGCACCACTCGCTCGACGAGCCCGTGCGCTGGCAGCCGCGCCCCTTTGAAAAGTCCTACGCCCCCGATGATTTCTACGGCGGGACGCTGCGCGGCATCGAGCAAAAGCTGCCGTATCTCAAAAAGCTCGGCGTGGGCGTGATCTATCTGAATCCGATCGTCGAGGCGCGCTCGAACCACCGCTACGACACCTCGGACTATCTGAAGGTCGACCCGATCCTCGGCACGAACGAGGACTTTACCCACCTGTGCCAGGAGGCCGAGCGGCAGGGCATCCGTATCATCCTGGACGGTGTCTATTCGCACACCGGCGCCGACAGCCTGTATTTCAACCGCTACGGGAACTACGGCACCGAGGGCGCCTGCCAGAGCCAGGACTCGCCCTTCTACCCCTGGTACGAGTTCCGGCATTATCCCGATATATACCGCAGCTGGTGGGGCTTTCGCGACCTGCCGGAGGTGGACGAGCTCAACGCCGAATGGCAGAAGTTCGTGATCACCGGCCATGACAGCGTCGTGCGCACCTGGCTGCGCCGCGGGGCCTTCGGCTGGCGTCTGGATGTGGCCGACGAGCTGCCGGACGAGACGCTGCAGCTGATCCGCTGTGCCGTCAAGCGCCAGAACCCCGAGGCGCCGATCATCGGCGAGGTCTGGGAGGACGCGGTACTGAAGGAGAGCTACGGCTCCCGCCGCCAGTACGCGCTGGGCGGTGCGCTCGACAGCGTGATGAACTACCCGCTGCGCACGGCGCTGCTGGACTTTATCCACCGCCGCACCGACGCGTTCGCTCTGCGCGACTTCCTTGTCAGCCAGCAGCTCAACTACCCGCAGCCGCTGTACTATTCGCTGATGAACCTGCTCGGCTCCCACGATGTGGAGCGGCTGATGACGATGATGGCCGTGCCCTTCCGCGTCAAGGATCTGCCGCGCGAGCAGCAGCTGGCCCTTGAGCGGCAGCCCCAGGACTACGCGCTCGCGACGGCGCGGGAGAAGCTCTGCGCGGCGATCCAGTTTGCGCTGCCGGGCGTGCCCAGCATCTACTACGGCGACGAGCAGGGCATGACCGGTGGGGGAGACCCCTTCAACCGCCGCCCCTTCCGCGAGGGGGACAGGCAGCTGCATGACTACTATGCCGAGCTCGCCGCCCGCCGCAACGCCAACGCCGCGCTCAGCACCGGCGAGGCCGCCTTCGAGGCCGCGTCGAGCGAGGTGCTGCTGATCCTGCGCTGGATCCGCGGCGGCCGCGATGTCTTTGGCGAGCGCGCCGAGGACAGCGTCTGGCTGCTGGCCGTCAACCACAGCGAGGGCGAGGAGCGCTTTGCCGTCGACTTTACGTCCTTCGGCCTCGGCAGCGTCAACGCGATCCTCGGTCCGCTTGAGGCCCGCTGGATCCGGCTGGAATAAGAGACCGCATGCGCTGACCGCCGAAGGCCGGCGCCCTCGGCGGCCCGGTAAAATAACGAATAAGCGAACAATGGGGCTGTGAAATAAGTCTGAAATTGGGGGTTCTATCGTAGGGGCGGCTATTAGCCGCCCGCGCGCAGAAATGCATATTTCACTTA
>CACXDT010000070.1 GCA_902766405.1 Oscillospiraceae bacterium | reverse complement strand
TTCTCTTTCCTCAAACGTAATGGCTCCGGTTGGGCAGTTGGGCAGACAGTCGCCAAACCCGTCGCAGAAATGCTCCCGCATGAGCTTGGCCTTGCCGTCTACGATGTCAATTGCGCCCTCATGGCATGCCTTGGCACACATCCCGCAGCCATTGCATTTCTCCTCGTCTATATGAATGATTTTACGGATCATGGTGGAAACCTCCTTCTACGTTCTGCCCTGAATATACATCATAGCACCTAAATAATCTGTATCTACAGATACACCGGAAAAGATTTTTGGTGTATAATAGCTTCAGACTACAGGAGGGGAGAAAGACAATGGATTACACGGTGCTTGAACAAAGCGCGCTGTTTTCAGACATTCCGACAAAAGAGCTGCGTGATACCCTGGAAGCTGTGCCGCACCATATTCTGCGCTATGACAAAGGGGAAACTGTATTTCATCTGATGGAACGCGCAAGCAGGATCGGTATCATTCTGGAAGGAAGCGTGCAGGTGCAAAAGCTATTCCCAAACGGGAGCCAGATCAATGTTTCTGTCAGAAAGGCCGGTGAATTGATCGGCCCCGCCGCTGTTTTTTCCAGGAGCCAGAAATATCCCTGCGATGTTGTGGCGTTGGAATCGGCTACGATCCTGTTTTTTCAAAGAGAAGATATCCTTCTTCTTTTACAGAAGGATTTGCGGATCATGAAAAATTTCATGACAGAGCTTGCTACCGCAAGCTATATGCTCCAGCAGCGCCTGGAGCTTATGTCTTACAGTGGAATCGCACAGAAGGCCGCATTTTACCTTTTGATTCAGGCACGACAATCCGGCAAAAACGTGATCGAAATACCCGGTTCGGTCTCGAATTGGGCGATGGTCATGAATGTTTCCAGGTCCTCTCTTCATCGGGAGCTCAAGAAACTTGAGACTGATGGGCTCATCTCTTATACCCCGCCGGTTATCGAGATCCATGACTTTGAAGCGTTACAGAATGTTTTGAGCAGATAAGAGACGCATCCAGTTCCTGCTTTCACCGGAGGGTCTCATTATCTCTTTTCGCCTTGCGGATCCTTATCCTCGTAAGCTCGAAGCGTCAATAGTATATAGAATTCAGATCGTAAATTCATAATATCTGAAAGTCTGATCATGGTTTCACGTGATTTGGAAATCTGATCTGTTGGAATAAAAAAAGAGTAGCGATTTACAAGACAGTATGATATATTTATGTATAGCTGATTATTCTGTATATCTTTAGGCGATTGCAAAAGTCGCAGGCAGGCATAGTTAATTGCCCCGGAGGGAATTATAATCTGTTTTTGAGGCAGCTTTGCAGCTTGCCCTGCGGGTATGCTTCAAAAACACCCTGAGCGCGAGTTCCCAATTGCGAAACCAGAGTTTCGCAATTGACTAACAGAAATACTTGCAAGGAGATGAGACCATGAAAGGATTGAGCCCGGTATTCGCCATTATTGCCACATTGATTTTCTGCATCTTCACCGTGCTGCTGCTCACCGGCGGTCACCCCTTCTGGGGCGTGATCTTCGCGATCTTCACTGTCGATTGCTTTGCCGACGTGGTGCTGTGCCTGAAACGACAATAGCGTCTATTGAAGACAAAACTGTAAAACCTGAGTGACAGCGCAGGAGACGGTGTCCGCCCCCTGCAAAAACGCAAGCAGCTGCTCAAAGCCCCGGAAAACACGTACAACTTCGCGTGTTTTCCGGGGCTTTTTACATCAAAGCAAGCTGTTCTGTGCAAGCCGCACGGAAGCTTGGCCTTTTCCGACTTACGCCCACGGCTCTCCTCAAAACGCGGAGAGCCGGTATCATACGGAAACCTGACAGAACACGCAGAGCCTTTCCTTTATCTGTGCTTGTTTCTGCCGAAGAAGGTGTTGTAGCGGTCGGGCTCCCAGCCGGGCTTGATGTCCTTGACGGCTTCGGCCGCGGTGATCTCCCGATCGCCGTTGTCGATGTCGATCAGCGTATAGCGGTCGTTGCCCGTACCGAGCTCCTTCATATAGCTCAGCTGGCGCAGGCCGTGGCGGCTCTCCATGCGCTCGATCATGGCCTTACCGCCGTTTTCGGGCAAAGCGTAGATCAGATCCACGCTGCAGGCGTCGGCAGCCAGGATATCCAGCGAAGCCACAAAGCCGATATCCGGCGTCACGACAGGCTCGGCCTCGGCGCCCTCACAGTCGCAGGAGACCGAGATGTTGCGCAGCGTGTTGACATAGGCCACATGGGGCGCGAAATAGTCAATCGTGGCCTTGGTGCTCTCGGAGATGCGCTCCATCAGCTCCTCATGGCTGATGCCCCACATGTTGTCGCCGCGCTGGTGGATGTCCTTCTTGCCGATGCGGCCGTCGGCACAGCCAATGCCGATGTTCTTGTTGCTGCCGCCGAAGCCGCCCATCGTGTGCCCCTTGAAGTGCGTCAGCACCAGCAGCGAGTCATAGCTCGGCAGGGTCTTGCCGACGTGCATCTCGGTAAACCATTTGCCTCCCTTGACAGGCAGCGTGGTCGTGCCCTCGGCATCGGTGATATCGACCGGGCAGAAATCCCAGCCGTTGACAGCCAGCGTCTCGCGGTGCTGCTCGGTGGTGTAGCGGTCGCCCTCGTAGAAGGTGTTGGTCTCGACGATCGTGGCACCGGGCAGACGCTGCTCGATCAGCTCGCGCACCCAGGGGCGCGGCAGAATGTTCGGGCCCATGCGCTCGCCGGTGTGCAGCTTGATGGCCACCTTGCCCTCGATCACCGAGGAGACGCGGTCGTAGATTTTCTTCAGCCCCTCGGCACTCAGGTCGCGGGTGAAGAACACCACCGACTTTTCACCGCTGCGCTGCTCGAAGGGGACATACTTTTCGCCGTTCTTCCCGGCGACGGGTTTGGAATCATTCATAGTAATCAAACTCCTTTTCCTCATATTCTAAGGATAGATATACCCCTATATCCTGTGAAAAACAAGAAAAAAATCTGTAAATGCTGCAGCTCTCACCGCTGCTTTTGTCTCACGTCACCGGTACCGAGACACTGCCGCTCAGCATGCCGTCGGTGACCGTGAGCTCGACAGACTCTCCCTCGGCGCGCACGATGGCCAGCGCCTCGCCGTAATAGGTGTCGGTGTCACTGCCGCCGAAGCCAAGCTCGTTATAGGGGCAGGCCGAGCCCAGCGCGAGCAGCTCGCCGCCGCTGACCTTGACGCGCAGGCGGCCGCGCAGCGAGGCCTTGACCGTTCCCTGAGCGTCGGTGTAGGCCAGACGGATGTAGCTCAGATGGCCCTTCCGGACCGTTGGCTGCTCGGCGCGGGCCGTGAGACAGGTCTCTCTTCCGGCGGAGCGCAGCGCATAGCGCCCGAGCTCACGCCCGGTGCTGTCATAGGCCGCAACTTCAACCGTTCCCGGCTGATAGGTGCAGCGAAAACGCGCAAGGCAGCTGCTGCCCATGGCCTTTTTGCCGACGGAACGGCCGTTGACAAAGAGCTCCACACTTGCGGCGCGGGCGTATACCTCGACATCGGCCTTATGCCCCTCATAGCCCTCCCAGCTCCAGCTCATGATGGCGTTGGACATCCTCCAGGACGAGGGCGAATGCTTCTCGCCGGTGTGGCTGACCGGGCAGACGGCCAGGTACGGCCCCGGGTCCTTCTTGAAGACCACACGGGTATAATAGGCCTCGCCGAGGGGGTTGCCGATCAGGTCGAGGCGGCCGGAGCCGGCCGCGACCCAGCCCAAGCCGCCGTCAAAGCGTGGGGCGTACTCCTGATACTCCCAGGCGCCGATCCCGACCTCGCCGAGATAGTCGATGCCGGCCCACACAAAGTCACCGACGACGCGCGGATTGTTCTCCGCGATCTCCTGGAAACGCCAGGCGTCCTTGCAGAAGGTCTCGCTGCCGAGGATCAGGCGCTCGGGGTATTTTTTCAGATCCATCCCGTAGCGATAGATGCCGTAGTTATAGCCGGCGATGTCCATATTGGCAAAGGCGTCGCGTGTCTTCACGTCGCAGCCGTGCAGCATGGCACCGAGCTTCATCGAATTGTCGCCGAGAAGACCGGCCATATCGTTGAAAAACTCGCTGCCGACGGCTTTTTTCTTCACGGTCTTACCGGCGGCCCTGAGCTTTTCGGCCTCCTCCGCCGCCTTCCTGGCCTTGTCGTCGGAGTAGATGCCAAAGCCGATGGAGCTGAGGAAGTTGAAGAAGATATTGACGCCGCAGGTGACGGGGCGCGTGCTGTCCAGGGCGTGCAGCATTTCGGTCAGCTGACGCGTCAGCTCGATGCCTTTCGGCTGCGAGGTCTCGGAGACCTCGTTGCCGGTGGAGTAGAGTACGACGCAGGGGTGGTTGTAATCCTTTTCCACCATGTCCGTCAGATCCTGCCGCCACCAGTCGTTGAAATAGTCCACATAGTCGTACTGGGTCTTGTGGATGTACCAGTGGTCGATATACTCGTCCATCACGACCACGCCGAGACGGTCGCAGGCCTCGAGCAGCGCCTTGGAGCAGGGATTGTGGGCCGAGCGGATCGCGTTATAGCCGTTCTCCTTCAGCAGCCGCACCTTGCGCTCGACGGCATCCGGATCGCAGATGGCGCCGAGAATGCCGTTGTCGTGGTGGATGCAGGCGCCCTGGAGCAGCAGCCGCTGCCCGTTCATCAAAAAGCCCTGCGGTCCCCAGCTCAGCGTGCGGACGCCGAAGGTCGTCGAGAGCTCATCCTCACCAAAAACAGCTTTCAGCGTGTAGAGCTTCGGGTTCTCCCGGCTCCAGAGCTCCGCTGTGGGCAGCTCGGCCGTACAGACAAGCTCGCCGTCCGTCTCCCGCTCGTGCGAAAACAGGGCCGTATCGCCGTCGAAAATACTGAGTGCTACCTTACCGGGCGCGCTGGTTTTGACCGTGATCTCCACGGTCGGCGGCTCGATGGACAGCGTGCGGACACGCAGGCCGTTTTGCAGGATATGCGCCTGCGGGGCTGTCCACAGCCACACCGGACGGTAGAGCCCCGCGCCGGAATACCAGCGGGAATTCGGCTGGTCGGCGTTGCGGCAGACGACCTGAAGCACATTTTCCTCACCGGGCTTCAGCTTACCGGTCAGATCGACATAGAAATTGGTATAACCATAGGGGTGTAAGGCCAGCTTCTCGCCGTTCAGGCTGACCTCGGCGTTGCGGTACACGCCCTCGAACTCAAGCTGTGCGACCTGTGCGCAAAGCGCTTCGTCAGGGGTAAAGCGCTTTTCATAGACATAGTCAAAGCCCTCGTACCAGCCGGTGTTTTTGCCGCCGGCCGCGATTTCGGACTTGGGTTCGTCGCGCATCGGGTCGTGCGGCACCGATACCGTCCGCCAGTCGTCTTTCGCCAGGTGGGCATAAGACCAGCCGGTGTTGAAATCCTTGCGTTTCATTCTCTTCCCTCCGTATGCATGTGTTTATCAAAATACTGTCAGTCGTCAAGACCATTTTTATAATACTATAATACTGTTTTACAGAAAATGCAATTTGAACTGTCGTTTACCGCCTTTCATATCCAGCCTGCCTCCACTCATATATATGACCCGGAGAATGCGCGGCGTGAGCCGCGTCTGGGGAGTGGTGTGAGTGCGATCAAGCTTAGAGGAACGCTCCTGCGAGCTGGCCGTGTATATGATCGAAAACCGTGCGACTGTGCGTGCCGCCGCTGAGCACTATGGCATCAGCAAATCCACCGTACACAAGGATCTGACCTGCCGCCTGCCCATGCTGGACCGGGCCCTGTCCGCCCAGGTTCGGCAGCTGCTGGATCAGAACAAGGCCGAACGGCACCTGCGGGGCGGCCTGGCGACAAAGAAAAAATATGAGTACCGCCAAAAGTTGTCGGCGGCAGCCAATGGCAGTAAATGATGAAAACAAGAAGAAAGCTGTGAAAGTGGAGAGATTCTCCGTATTTTCACAGCTTGATTCTTTAGGCAATACCGCATAATGCGGCAAGAGCAGATTCCGAGAAAAACCGAGTTCTGATGATGGCACTTTTTCGCAGGAATACTTTGT
>CACXDT010000069.1 GCA_902766405.1 Oscillospiraceae bacterium | reverse complement strand
TCTTTGATTTGGCTAAGCGAACTTATGCATGCGAGCAAAGCGAGTCGTATTGTGTATTGCAAGAAAAAGTGACGAAATCAGGGCGCAGATTTTCCAGAAGATGCCGAAGGCGAATTGTGCGGTGTTGCCCTAGAAAAGCCGGGCGCGTTCGTATGTTCACTGTCATACGGATTCGCCCAGCCTTTTCACATAATAATCATTTCCGCGCCGGGCGGCTGGTAGCCGCCCCTGCGACACATTCGGAACCTATTTCACAGTCTCAGATACTGTATTCTCCTCCCCCTCCGCGGTCGGCGGCTTTTTATGCGGTCGGCGGCGGATGCGAAAGCTCAGCAGCACGAGCAGCTCGGCCGGGATCAGCAGCAAAAACAGCTGCCAGGGGTTCTTCAGCGGCATGAAGCAATAGATGTTCACAAACACCATCGCCACAAACAGCAGCAGCACCGGCTGCAAATGTCTGGCCTTTTTGAACACACAGTCGAGCACCATGTACACTAATATTGCGAGCAGCGCCGTCACCAGGAACACGCGCCACTCGACGGTGCCGATCAGCCAGAGCGTAATGAACACCGCAAGCCCGAGCGTGACCGTCCCCAGCACCGAGATCGCCATGATGGCGCTGGCGCTGTAGCTGTAGCTCGGCCCCGGGTCGGGCTTTTCCGTCTCCGAGGGCTCCCAGCTGGTGTGCTCGGAGAGCAGATAGTTCACATCCACGCCGAAGATCTCGGCCAACTGCGTCAGCACGAAGGCGTCGGGGATCGCGTCGCCGCGCTCCCACTTGGAGATGGTCTTGTCAGAATAGTTCAGCTTAGCGCCGAGCTCCGCCTGCGTCAGGCCGGCGAGCGTGCGCAGATTGATGATGTTGCTGGCTGAAATCAGCTTCAGTTTGTCGAGCGTCAGGTCACTCAAAAAGGCGCCTCCTCCCCTTCCGCCTGCCGGAAACCGCCCGGTCCGGGCATTCTCTGCCATGAAAGCTTTCTTCGTACAGTGTGTTCAGGCAATAGCGCATCATTCGGAGAGTGAATTCTGAGAAAAATGGGAGTAGGGTCTGATGTTGGCACTCATTGCGCAGAAATACGTAAGTGAGCGTCCAAATCCTTGCTCTGGCAGCGCGAACTAATGCATAGCTAAGGCAGATTGTGCGGTATTTGTTTTAGTATACCACGGAACCGGCCGGGAAATCAAGTGTGGAATCCGACTCGGCCCGCAAGGGGATTCACGCGAGGGGATTCAACGAGGGATTGAACCGTTACATAAAAATAATATGAACAATCAAGCCATCTGTTGAAATCCGTGAAAGATGTGGTATAATTAATAAGTTAATATGGTGTCTGTGCCCTCGTGCATCATTGCATTTCAGGGTACACATACTATCCGGAGGCGTGGCTGACCATGGAAAAAAAGCAGTTCAAGGCAGAATCCAAGCGGCTGCTGGATCTGATGATCCATTCCATCTATACCAATAAAGAGATTTTTCTGCGCGAGATCCTGTCCAACGCGTCCGACGCGATCGACAAGCTGTGCTATCTCTCGCTGACTGACGAGGGTGTGGGGCTCAGCCGCGAAGATTTCCGCATCGACATCCGTCTCGACAAAGAGGCGCGCACGGTCACCGTCAGCGACAACGGCATCGGCATGACAGCCGAGGAGTGCGAGGGCAACCTCGGCGTCATTGCGCACTCGGGCTCGTACCAGTTCAAGGATCAGTTGGACAAGGCCCAGGCGGGCGACGAGGTTTCGATCATCGGCCAGTTCGGCGTCGGCTTCTATTCGGCGTTTATGGTGGCAGACCGTGTCACCGTCGTGACAAGGAAGTACGGCGAGGCACAGGGCGTCGTCTGGACGAGCACCGATGCCGACGGCTACACCGTCGAGCCCTGCGAGAAGGCGAGCGTCGGAACCGACGTCATCATGCACCTCCGGCCCGACAGCGACGAGGAGATCTTCGGCTCGTACCTCGAGGCCTGGAAGATCAAGGCCCTGGTGAAAAAGTACTCCGACTATGTGCGCTGGCCCATCCATATGGAGCTCGACCGCCAGGAGCGCTTCGAGACCGGCGAGAGGGACGACGAGGGCAAGCCCAGATACGATACCCGCACGGTAAAGGCCGACGAGATCGTTAATTCGATGGTCCCGATCTGGCAGCGCGGCAAGCAGGATGTCACCGACGAGGAATGTATCGCCTGGTACAAGGAGAAAACCCACGACCAGAAGGATCCGGCCGCCGTGCTGCGCGTCAATGCCGAGGGAACGGTCAGCTATCAGGCGATGCTCTTCATCCCCGGCCAGGACAGCCGCGACTACAAGGGCGACGGCAGGCATGGGATCCGCCTCTACGCGAATGGCGTCATGATCATGGAGACATGCGACAAGTTAGTGCACGAGTATTTTGATTTCGTGCGCGGCGTGGTCGATTCCCCGGATCTGAGCCTGAACATTTCGCGCGAGCTGCTGCAGCACGACCGCCAGCTGCGCGTGATCGGCCAGAATCTCGAAAAAAAGATCAAGGGCGAGCTTGAGCGCCTGCTGCGCGACGACCGCCCCAAATACGAGACCTTTTTCCAGAGCTTCGGCACCGATCTGAAGGCCGGCGTCTGTGACGAGTATGGCCGCTACAAGGACTTTCTGCGCGAGCTGCTGCTCTTCTATACCAGCGAGGACAAGCAGGTGACGCTCAAGGAATATGTCGCCAATATGCCCGCAAGCCAGAAGCCGATCTACTACGCGAGCGCCGACACGCTCCGCCACGCGCTCAGTCTGCCCCAGTGCGAGCAGGTGCGCGCGCGCGGCTACGAGCTGCTGTACCTGACGCACCCCCTCGACGAGGTCGTGCTGGAGAACCTGCGCGAGCAGGACTGTCACCCCTTCTGCAATGTCGTGACCGACGATCTCGGCTTCGAGACCGACGAGGAGAAAAAGGCCGCGGCCGAGCGCGAGCTTGAGAGCAGGGAGCTGCTGGATTTCGTGACCGAGAGCCTGGGCGGCGCCGTCGTGCGGACGCGGTTCAGCCGCAAGCTTGCCAATCAGCCCTGCTGCCTGACCACTGAGGGCGGCCTGACGCTTGAGATGGAGCGTTACTTCCGCCGTGGGCCGAATGAGGAGATGCGCAAGCTTCGCGCCAGCCGCGTGCTGGAGCTCAACGAGGGGCACAAGGCCGTACAGGCGCTCAGGGCTGCGTATGAGGGCGGTGAGCGCGAGAAGGCCGCCAGTTACGCGAAGATCCTCGACACACTGGCCGAGCTCATGGCCGGCTGCGAGATCGAGGACCCGGCGCGCTTCGTCGGTCTGGTCAGCGATCTGTTAAAGTAGGAGAAGTGCCATGTCCGAACGCCTTGGTATCTATATTCATATCCCGTTTTGCGCCAGCAAGTGCAGCTACTGCGATTTCTATTCGCTCTCCGGCTGCGACAAGCTGATGGCGCCCTACCACCGCGCGCTTTTGGAGCACATCGCCGAGAGCAGCCACGCGATCCGCCACTACGAGGTCGACACGGTGTATTTCGGCGGCGGCACGCCGAGCTATTACGGGGCCGAGCGCCTGGTCGACATCTTCGATGAGCTCAAGCGCAACGGCAATGTCCGTCTCGATTCCGAGGTGACCGCCGAGATCAACCCGGACTCGGCCACGCTGCCGGAGCTCAAGCTGCTGCGGCAGGAGGGCTTCAACCGCCTGTCCATCGGCATCCAGGCCACCGACAACGCGCTCTTGAAGCTGATCGGCCGCCGGCACAACTACCAGCAGGCAGAAAAGGCCGTGATGAATGCGCGGATCGCCGGCTTTGACAACATCAGTGTCGATCTGATGTACGGCCTGCCCAGCCAGACCAAGCGGGACTGGGCCGAATCGCTCTCGAAGATCATCGCGCTGCACCCCGAGCATATCAGCTGCTATGCGCTCAAGCTCGAAAAGGGTACACCGATGGAAAAGGAGTACAGCGGCTCGCCGATCATGCCGGACGACGATGAGCAGGCGGATATGTACGCCTACGCCGCCGAGCTGCTGGAGCACTACGGCTATCACCAGTACGAGATCTCGAACTTCGCGGCCAAGGGCTTTGAGAGCCGGCACAATCTGAAATACTGGCAGCTGGGCGACTACATGGGCTTTGGCCCCGGGGCGCACTCCGCGGTGGGCAACCAGCGCTACAGCTATGTCAAGGATCTGCGCCGCTATATCAGCGGTGTGCAGCACAAGCAGTCCATCGTCGACGAGCTGCAGATCATCGATCCGCTGGAACGCGCCGTCGAGTACGTCATGCTGGGCATGCGCACGACGCACGGCATCGCCGAGCGGGACTACCGCATCCAGACACAGAGCGACTGGCGGCCGATCGTGCAGACGCTGACGGCCTTTCAGCAGAAGGGCTGGGCTGTGGAGGAGAACGGGCGCTGGCACTTCACCGTGCCGGGCTTCCTGATCTCCAACACGCTGATCAGCATTCTGCTCGAGGCCCAGGCCAGCGGCCGTATCGAGGGTACCCCCTGGCTGCAGGAGGCCTACGAGGCCGAGGAAAAAATCCTCATCCCCAAGAGCGAAGAGGAGCTCTTTACCGAGCTCTATCAACAAGACGAGCAGAGCACCGAAGAGGTTGAAACGTGAACGAGATCAACGATAATCAGATAGAAAGAAACAGGGGCGGCTCCCACGATGAGCCGAAAACGCCCCGCCGTCGAAGAGACGACAGCGCCTCCGCACGCCGAGCGGAGCGCCGGAGCGCCACTGAAGGCAGAGAGCCGGCCCGCCGCCGGAGAGACGACAGCGCCTCCGCACGCCAGGGGGAGCGCCGTTCCGGCGCGGAAGGCAGAGAACCGGCCCGCCGCCGGAGAGACGACAGCGGCGAAGTACCGCGCCGCCGGCCGCGCGCGGAGGAGACCAAAACGGCCCGCCGCCCGGAGCGACGCACAGTACAGGAGCGGACAGAGCGCCGCGCCGCCGTGCCGTCGGAGGCCTCTGAGCCTCGGAATCGCCGCAGAAGTGCCGGAAAGGCCAGACACAGCCAGGCGGCCAACCGCACCGCGGCGATCGTGGTTCTCTCGGTGCTGGCGCTGCTGGTGGTCGGCGTGACCGTCGGCGTCTCGACCTTTGGCGTCAGGCTGCGCGACAGCAGCACGATTTTTCCCAATGTCAACGTCGGGGAGATCGCCGTCGGCGGCATGACCGAGGCCGAGGCTGAGGCCCTGCTGGACGAAAAGGGCTGGAACGAGCGCGTCGGCGGTACCCTGACGATCCGCTTTCCCATGGGCGTGAAGACAGAGCTTGACTATATCCGCGCGGGCAACAGTCTGACGGCCGCCCAGGCGGCCGAGGCGGCCTATGCTTTTGGCCACAGCGGCAGCGCGCTGGACAGTCTGATGACCTATCTGGGAAACCTGATCCACCCGGTCGACGTGTCGGGCACGTCCACTGTCCTCGACACCGCGTATATCTCCGACACGGTCGGCCGCGCCGTCAGCGCGTTTGAGGACAGCATGCACCGCGACAAGGAGTATACGCTCAGCACCAAGAGCGGGCTCATGACCTTCTTCAAGGGCGCCAATGTCGCCACCTACGATGTGGCGGAGCTGGCCGAGACCGCCGCCAAGGCGCTGCGCGCGCGGGAGACCGTGATGGAGGTTCCTCTGCCCACGACCGAGATCCCAATGCCCGATTTCGAGGCGATCCACGAGTCGCTGATGGTCGAGCCCGCCGACGCCTATTACGATAAGGAGCTCGGCGAGGTCGTACCCGAGCAGGTCGGCGCAAATTTTGACGTGGCAAACGCCAGACTCCTCTGGGAGCAGGCGCCGGTCTGCCAGGAGGTCGATATCCCGGTGGCCTTCACGCTGCCCAACGAGACGAAGGAGCACCTTGAAAGCCTGCTGTTTCGCGACAAGCTCGGCGACTGCGACACCGCGTTCTGGGGCAGCTCGGACAACCGCATCATCAACATCGACCTGGTGGCGCAGAAGCTCGACGGCATGGTGATGATGCCCGGTGAGAGCTTTTCCTACAACGGCTATGTCGGTGAGCGCACCGAGGAGGCGGGCTTCCGGGCGGCCCCGGCCTACGCCGACGGCGCGGTGACCTACGAGGTCGGCGGCGGTATCTGCCAGGTCTCCTCCACGCTGTATAACGCCGTGCTCGAGGCCAATCTGAAGATCGACACGCGCACCTGCCACTACTTCACGGTCGGCTACCTGCCGCTGGGCCTGGACGCGACGGTCAGCTTCCCGCGGCCGGACTTCGGCTTTACCAATAACCGCGACTATCCCATCATGGTAAAGGCCTGGACCGACCGCGACAAGATGACGCTGTATATCGAGGTCTGGGGCTCTAATATAGACGGCACCTATGTCCAGATGCGGCACGCCCAATGGCAGACCTACGACCCGGATTACCCCGAGGTACAGATCGGCTGGGGGGCCTCCTCCTGGCGTCAGATTTTTGACGCTGATGGCAATATGATCGACGAGATCCGTGAAGCCTACAGCGACTACCACCTGCATGACGAGGATATCCACTATCCCGAGTCGGCCAGCGTCGTCATCGGCGACGCCGGCTAATAATCAAGGAAAAGAGAGCAGAAGATGGAAAACAAGACCTTTTATATCACAACACCGATCTATTACCCCTCGGACAAGCTGCACATCGGCCACACCTACTGCACCGTGGCCACCGACGCCATCGCGCGCTATAAGCGCATGCGCGGCTATGAGGTGATGTTCCTCACCGGCACCGACGAGCACGGCCAGAAGATCGAG
>CACXDT010000068.1 GCA_902766405.1 Oscillospiraceae bacterium | reverse complement strand
ATCATCATCGGCGGCGGCATGGCCTATACCTTCAAGAAGGCCCAGGGCTTCGAGGTCGGCAAGTCCCTGCTCGAGGCTGACCGTCTCGACTATGCCAGGGAAATGCTCGCCAAGGCCGAGGCCAACGGCGTGAAGTTCCTGCTGCCTGTCGACAACCAGTGCGCGGCCGAGTTCTCCGCCGAGGCTGAGCCTGTCCTCGTCGAGGGCAACATCCCCGAGGATCTGATGGGCATGGACATCGGCCCCAAGACCATCGAACTGTTTTCCGCTGCCGTACATGGCGCCGGCACCATCGTCTGGAACGGACCCATGGGCGTGTTTGAGTTTGACAAGTTTGCCGTCGGCACCAAGGCCATGGCTCAGGCGCTGGCCGACAGCGGCGCGATCACGATCGTCGGCGGCGGCGACAGCGCGGCTGCGGTCGAGAAGCTCGGCTATGCCGACAAGATCACCCACATCTCCACCGGCGGCGGCGCTTCCCTCGAGTTTCTCGAAGGCAAGGAGCTGCCGGGCGTGGTCTGCCTGCTGGACAAGTAAGTCAAAACCAAAACGAAAGGTCGAAACAATTCAATGAACAGAAAATACCGCAAGACTGTCATCGCCGGCAACTGGAAGATGAACATGCTTGCTTCCGAGATCAAGCCCTTTATCGAAGAGCTGAAGGCCAATATGCCCTTAAAGCGCGCCTGCGATGTCGTGCTGTGCGTGCCCGGCGTCATGGTTCCCGCCATGGTCAAGGCCGGCAAGGACGCCAAGGTCGCCGCCGGCGGCGAGGACTGCTCCTGCTTTGAGAAGGGCGCCTATACCGGCGAGGTCTCCGCGGCCCAGCTGGCCGATGTGGGCGCGAAGTATTGCGTTGTCGGCCACAGCGAGCGCCGCCAGTACCACGGCGAGGACGATATGCTCGTCAACGCCAAGGCCAAGGCCCTGCTGGCCCACGGCGTCAACCCCATCATCTGCGTGGGTGAGAGGCTGGAGCAGCGCGAGGCTGATCTGACCATGGAGTATGTGGCCTACCAGGTCAAGACGGCCCTCTATGGCATCGACGCCGCCCAGTTGCGCCGCTGTGTCATTGCCTACGAGCCCATCTGGGCCATCGGTACCGGCAAGACCGCCACGGCCGAGCAGGCCGAAGAGGTCTGCGAGAGCATCCGTGCCGTCATCCGCAAGATGTACGGTGCCCGTCCCGCCCGTGCGGTCTCCATCCTCTATGGCGGCAGCATGAACGCCAAGAACGCGGCCGAGCTGCTTGCCCAGCCCGACATCGACGGCGGCCTGATCGGCGGCGCCTCTCTCAAGCCCGCCGACTTCGCCACGATCGTGGCAGCGGCCAACCAGGACTAATCACATAAGCCCAAAGGGGATGTGAAAAGTCCCCCAATACCGTAGGGGCGGCTATGCCCGCAGGGCACGCAGTCAGCCGCCTGTGCGGAACAATCTTAAATGCAAAGAAAAGTTGGGCGATTTCGTACAATGCTGCGAATTTGCCCAGCTTTTTCTGCCAGATAATGCATTTCAACGCCGGGCGGCAGATTGCCGCCCCTACGGTGGAAACCACGGTATCAGGCTCATTTTCAGCACCTATTCTGCTATGCCTTAATATACAGGAGAGTATTCTATGAACAAAAAAACAGTTCTGATCATCATGGATGGCTACGGCATTGCGCCGGCCGCGCCGGGCAATGCCATCACCACGGCCCACAAGCCCAACCTCGACAAGATTTTCAGCGAGTACCCCAACACGCTGCTGCAGGCCTCCGGTCTCGACGTCGGTCTGCCCGACGGCCAGATGGGCAACAGCGAGGTTGGCCACACCAATATGGGCGCGGGCCGCGTCGTGTTCCAGATCCTGCCGAAGATCACGCAGGAGATCTCCAACGGCAAGTTCTTTGAAAACAAGGTCTACATCAAGGCCATGGAGGACGCCAAGGCCAACGGCAAGGCTCTGCACATCATGGGTCTGCTGTCCACCGGCGGTGTCCATAGCCATCTGAACCACATCTTCGGTATCCTCGATATGGCCAAGCAGCGCGGCGTAGAGAAGGTCTATGTCCACTGCTTCCTCGACGGGCGCGACGTGCCGCCCACGAGCGGCGCCGGCTTCATGGCCGAGCTGCGCGACAAGTGCGCCGAGGTCGGCAACGCGAAAATCGCGACGCTGCAGGGCCGCTTCTGGGGCATGGATCGCGATAAGCGCTGGGATCGTGTCGAGGCGGGCTACAACGCCATTGTCTGCGGCGAGGGTGACCGCGCCGACGATCCCGTGGCCGCCATCGAGGCGAGCTATGCCGAGAACGTGACCGACGAGTTCGTCAAGCCCACCGTGATCTGCCCCGAGGGCCAGATCAACGAGGGCGACTCCGTCATCTTCATGAACTTCCGCCCCGACCGCGCCCGCGAGATGACCTGGGCGCTCAACTTGCCCGATTTCGCCGGCTTCCAGCGCAAAAAGACCGTCTATCCGCTCAGCTATGTCTGCACGGCCCAGTATGACGAGAGCCTCCCGCTCCCGATCGCCTATCCGCCCGAAGTCATCGAGAACACGATCGGCGACTATGTGGCCGCCCACGGCCTCAAGCAGTTCCGCGTGGCCGAGACCGAGAAGTACGCCCATGTCACCTTCTTCTTCAACGGCGGCGTCGAGAAGGAGACCGAGGGCGAGGATCGCTGCCTGGTTCCGTCCCCGAAGGAGTTTGCCACCTATGATCTCGTCCCCCAGATGAGCGCGGAGACCGTCTGCGACAAGGTCGTCGAGGCCATCGCGAGCGACAAGTACGGTATGATCATCTGCAACTTCGCCAACTGCGACATGGTCGGACATACCGGTGTCATGGAAGCGGCCGTCAAGGCGGTCGAGACTGTGGACGCCTGCATCGGCCGCATCTACGACGAAGTCAGCAAACATGACGACACCGTGCTGCTGATCACCGCCGACCACGGAAATGCCGACGTGATGTTCGACGAGACCGGCAAGGTCAACACCGCCCACACGACGAACCCTGTGCCCTTCGTGGTCTGCGAGAAGGGGCTGACGGTCAAGCCCGGCCGCCTGGCCGATATCGCCCCCACAATGCTGCATCTGATGGGGCTCTCTCAGCCCGCGGAGATGACCGGCGAGTGCCTGATCGAGGACTAAAGGCAATATCATAAACAAAACCGGCACGTTTTCAGTGCCGGTTTTGCGATATAGGGGAGGGAGCTTCATGAAACGAATCCTGATTGTTCTGTCAATGCTCATACTGTTGCTGTCGGGCTGTACGTCGCGCCCGGCCGAGGCGCCGCATGTCACCGGATCGCCGGAGCGCGCAGCCGAGAGCGCGGCGCCGACGCCGGCGCCGACACCCTATACGCCGCCGGCCGTCACCGGCGCCGTGGCCGCGGGGCCCTTGCGCGTCAACGGCGTCAGTTCGGTGCTGACGCTCGAGCCGCCGGCCGGCTGGACTTGGGAGGCCGTGGACGGCGAGCATGCCGGCGTTGCGCTCTGGCCGGAGATCGCCGAGGACTTTCGCTTCACGGTCAGCTTCTGGCCCGAGGGCTTCGCCCAATGCGGCACCGGTGTCACCGAGCGGGAAGTCCATGTCGGCGACGACATCCCCGCTGCTTTGATGACCGAGGATGCCGGCGGCACAATGACCTGGACGCTGCTCGTGAAAACCGACGACAGCTTTGTCCTCAACTGTACGGCCGGCGGCGCGCGGTTCGAGACCTACGGCGGCGGACTTAACGAGCTGCTCTCCTCGCTGAGGGTGCAGGCAAAATAACGCCGCCGTTTATGATCGGCTCTCAAGCCCGATCATAAAGCCGTCGAGCGCTGCGGCGTGGAGATCCCCGCCGATCAGATGCCCCTTGCGCAGAAACAGCACGGCATACACCTGTCTGTTCCCATCGGGATAGTTTGTGATCGGCAGAGTGTAGATGTCAACCGTCTTACCGACATAGGGCGACAGATCGTAGCCGCAGACCCTCTGCATATCGTTGTATTCCTTCATACTCCCTGTGCTGCAGTCGGCGAGCTTCATCCGCTTCTGTGTCTCAGCCCCGGCGTCGCACTCCCACCCGAGCGATGCCAAAAAAGCGGTGCGCTCCTCGCGCGTCGCCATTTTCTGCCCCTGCGGACAGGGGAGGGCACAGTAGAAAAACAGCCCCGCGCCAAGCAGCACGGTCAGC
Organism: Oscillospiraceae bacterium; assembly: GCA_902766405.1. Classification (GTDB taxonomy): domain Bacteria; phylum Bacillota; class Clostridia; order Oscillospirales; family Oscillospiraceae; genus Limivicinus. Next base: position 5,517 of record CACXDT010000068.1, on the reverse strand, counting down.
ACTGCCGCGCTCCACCAATTCCTCCGCCCGAGTTCGACCGAATATGCTCGCATTTTTCCTCACCTCGTGCTACAATACGCGGGAAGCGGCTGCGGTAGAACACAAAAGGGGATGAATTTGTATGGTTTTGGCATAATGCCTTGTTTCTAAAGTCAAATTTGTGCATCTTGCCGATAGCATCTCTGCGAACTTTGCGATATAATAGGTTGCAAATCTGTAACAACAATTTGCTGATTATGTAACTTTTTGGAAGAGAGGGATCGCTGTGTCGCTGCTGCGTCTGGATAAATGGATATCCGATGGCAGCGGTTACAGCCGCAAAGAAGCCCGCGGGCTCATCAAAAGCGGCCGCGTCACGGTGAATGGAACAGCCGTCACGGCGATCGATGCAAAGATCGACACCGATTCCGCCCGTGTTGTTCTGGATGGCCAAGAGCTTTGCTATCAGCGCTTTCATTATTATATGATGGACAAACCGCTTGGTGTTGTGACGGCCACGGAGGACCGCAGGCAGCAGACGGTGCTGGATCTTCTGCCATCGTCGCTGAGACACTGGAAGCTCTTCCCGGTGGGGCGGCTCGATAAGGACACCGGCGGCTTGCTGCTGCTGACTGACGATGGCGACTTTGCCCACCGGGTCATCTCGCCGAAAAACGATGTCTGGAAGTGCTACCTCGCCGAGACGCAAGCACCGGTAACAGGCGAAGATATGGCAGCTCTTGCCGCGGGCTTGACGCTGGGGGACGGGACTTTGTGTCTTCCGGCGAGGCTCGAAGCGCTCGATGGTTGCCGCTGCCTGGTCACAGTGCGGGAGGGGAAGTACCACCAGGTGCGCCGCATGCTCGCAAGCCTTGGGAAGCCGGTCATTTCACTGCGCCGTCTCTCCATCGGCCGCCTGTCGCTGCCGCCGGATTCTGTGCCCGCAGAGATCACGGAGCTGACGGACGAGGATTTGTGCAGAGTGTTTATGGACAAATAGTCAAAAAAACGGATACAATAGCAGTAAAAATTTGGCGCTGTCACAACAAACATAAAATATTTCACAAAAAATACGTCGAAAAACTATTGAAAATTACTTATTCTTGCGTTATCATGTGCACAGGAGAAAAAATCGGGCTTGGCACTTTGCCGGTCACACATGGGAGGATGCAAGATGTCCACGAGAATATTTCAGAACGCCATCATTCAGATGAAGGATGCCTGCGATCGCTCGATCGGCGTTGTTGACGATCAGGGCTGTGTCGTAGCTGCCAGCGAACTGGCGCTGATCGGTTCAAGGCTGGAGGATTTCCCCGCGCAGGAGCTTGAGACCGCCGATCACGTTGTGTCGGGCAGCGTTCGCAGCTTCGCCCCCCTGGCCAGAAATGGCAGCAAGCTCAATTATGTCGCCTTTGTGGAGGGAACCGATTCTATGGCGCGTACGATATGCGCACTCGCCGCCGTGGCCTTCAACGAGGCCAAGGAGAATTATGAGGAAAAACACAACAAGGCGGCTTTCGTCAAAAACATCATCAGTGACAACATTCTGCCCGGCGATGTTTATGTCCGCGCCAAAGAACTTCATTTCGTCACCGACGAGCCGCGCAGCGTCCTCCTGATCCGGCAGACCGCCAACTCCGACATCTCCGCGGTCGAGCTGCTGCAGCGCCTGTTCCCCGATAAGCAGCGCGATTTCGTCATCAACATGAATGAGAGGGACATTGTCGTCGTCAAAGCGATCCTCAACGAGGAGAACAGCCGCGATGAGATCGTCAGGGTCGCCAGGGATATCGAAAAAGCCCTGCAGGAGGAACTCGGCATCCGCGCGGTCATCGGCATCAGCACCGACTCGCACCACCTGCGCGAGCTGGCCGACCGCTATAAAGAGGCGCAGGTCGCGATCGAAGTCGGCCGTGTGTTCGAGCCGGAGAAGACGATCATCAACTACGAAAGCCTCGGTCTCGGCCGCATCATCTATCAGCTGCCGACGACGCTGTGCGAAATGTTCCTCAACGAGGTTTTCAAAAAAAGCCCGATCGAGACCCTGGACGAGGACACGATCGAGACCATCAACAAGTTTTTCGAGAACAATCTCAATGTGTCTGAGACCTCCCGCAAGCTCTATGTCCACCGCAATACGCTGGTCTATCGCCTGGAGAAAATCAAGAAGATCACAGGGCTTGATCTGCGCGAATTCGACCACGCCATCGTTTTCAAGGTGGCGATGATGGTCAAGCAATACCTGGATTCCCTGAATACTGCCAAACACAGCTGAACGACTGCCGCTGCTATACGGCTCCGTCTCTGGCCGTGACAGGCAGAAGGAGACAACGATATGATACAGATGAAGAAAGTGAAAGTGGTCTACCGCAGCAGCGACACAGTCGCGCTTGATGGCGTGTCCATGTCGATCGACGAGGGGGAATTTGTCTTTCTGGTCGGTCCGAGCGGCAGCGGCAAGACTACAATCATGAAGCTCCTGACGGGTGAGATCCGCGCCGATGCCGGGCAGATCGTCGTCAACGACTTCGATATGCGCCACATCAAGGTCAGAAAACTGCCGAAAATGCGGCGTACGCTCGGCGTGGTGTTTCAGGACTTCCGCCTGATCGACAACATGAGCGTTTACGACAATGTGGCCTTCGCCATGCGTGTCACCGGTGCGCGCAATAAAAAAATCAAACAGCGTGTGCCGGAGGTGCTCGCGCTCGTCGGTCTGGAGGGGCGCGAGAAGCGTATGCCCAAGGAGCTCTCCGGCGGCGAGCAGCAGCGTGTCGCCATTGCCCGTGCGCTGGTGAACAATCCGCGCATGATCGTTGCGGACGAGCCGACCGGCAACCTGGATCCGGTGCGCTCTCTCGAGCTGATGCTGCTGCTCGAGAAAATCAACGAGGACACCGGAACCACGATCCTTGTCGTCACCCACGAGAAAGAGCTGGTCAACGCCCTGAACAAGCGCGTGATCTACATCAGCGAGGGCCATGTCCTCAGCGACAGAAAGGGCGGGTATTTCGATGAGACTGAACAGTAGTGCGTATCTGATCCGGGAGGGCTTCCGCAGCATCGGCACCCACCGCTTTATGTCCTTTGCATCGGTCGCTATCATCATGGCCTGCTTGATCATCATGGGGTCGTTTTCCCTGGTGACCGAGAACATCAACGCGGCGATCCATGCGCTGGAGAACCAGAACGAGGTCGTGGCCTATATCGACGAGACCCTGTCCGAGGACGAGGCCCGCGCCCTCCAGCCCCAGATCGAGGCGATCGACAACATCGCTACGGTCGAATTTGTCAACCGCGCCGCGGCCATGCAGAACTTCATGTCGAACTTCTCCTCCTATGTGCAGGAGGGGATTGACGAGACGGTGTTCCGCAATCGCTTTGTTATCACTCTCGAGGATATCACGTTTATGGCCCAGACCAAGGTTCAGATCGAGGCCATCTCCGGCATCGGAGCGGGCAATGTGCTGGCCCATCTTGACTATGCCAAAGCCTTTGTCACGATCCGTAATGTTGTGTCCGTGATTTCTCTCGTTATGATCGCGCTCCTGACCTTTATCTCGATTTTCATCATGACGAACACCATCAAGCTGGCCACCTTCAGCCGGCGCGAGGAGATCGCCATCATGCGCATGGTCGGCGCCACCAACAGCTTTATCCGACTGCCCTTTGTCGTCGAGGGACTGGTTCTCGGCATCCTGGGCGGTGCGCTGGGCTTCGCCGCCACGGCCGGACTCTATCAGTTGATCTCAAGGCGCGTTGTTGCCTCCTTTGGCGAGGCGCTGTTCAATGTCGTGCCGCTCAGCCAGATCGCGCTGCCGATGTTTGCCGCCTACATGGCGTTGAGCGTCGTGGTCGGTGTCTTCGGCGCAGTCAACGCGATCCGCGATTATCTCAAGGTCTGACAGGCAGCGATAAGCCCAGTTTACTAAGGCAATATTCGAATCAACAGATCGTAAGGATTCATTCATGAATAAACAGCTTCAAACCATTATTTCCTTCGTCCTGACTGCGGTAGTGGTGTTTTCTCTGGCCCCTTCGAGGGCTTTGGCCGTCACACAGGCTGATATCGACGCCGTTGAGGCGCGTCGGCAGCAGCTGGCGGCCCAGAAGGAGAGCATCCAGGCCCAGATCGACGAGCTTACAGCCCGCCAGGTCAGCGCCGAGGAGAAGAAAAGCGCTCTGGAGGAGCGCAACCGCATCGCTCAGGAGGATCTGAACGCGGTGCTGGAACAAATTCAGCTCTATTCCCAGATGATCGAGGAGCAGGGACAGAAGGTCGATATGGCCCGCGAAAAGGAAGAGAACCAGCTGGCTCTCTACCGTACCCGTGTGCGTGCCATGGAGGAGAACGGCGGCTACAGTGTGAATATGCTCGGCGTGATGATGAACGCGACGAACCTGTCCGCCCTGCTGACGACGCTGACGGATATCCACGGCATCATGCAGCGCGACCGCGCGGTGGAGGACGCCTATATCGCCGCTCGCGAGGAGTACGAAAGAGTCAAGGCTGAGTATGAGGACACCAGACGCAAGTACGACGCCAAGCAGGAGGTACTCGAGGACAAGATCGAGGAGCTGCAGCAGCTGATCCGGGAGTCGGCCGCCGTGCTCTCGGAGATTTCCGTCAGCATCGAGGACGCACAGGCCGAGTATGAGGCTGCCGCGGCCGCCGAGGTTCAGGCCGAAAACGAGATCGCCGAACTGGTGGCACGGCGTGCCGAGGAGCAGCGCGCCGCCGCGGCTGCCGCCTGGGCGGCAGCACAGGCCGCGCGGCAAAACACCGCGTCCGGCGAAAGCGGCGACAGCTCCGGCGCCGCTTCGTCCTCCTCCGAAAAAACATCCACCGGCACGCTGCTCTGGCCAGTTCCCGGCTGTTATAACGTTTCCAGTGACTACGGCGAGCGCGACGACCCGTTCACGGGCGAGGAGCGCAACCATGCCGGCATGGATATCGACGGCTACGGCCATGAGGGCGGCTCCATCGTCGCTGCTGACGGCGGTACGGTCGTCACCTCCGGTTATAACGACGGCTATGGCAACTATGTCGTCATCGACCACGGCAACGGGATGACCACGCTCTATGCGCACATGTCCGGCACCACGGTTGCCGCGGGCTCGACGGTCTCCCAGGGCGAGACCATCGGTATGCTCGGCTCTACCGGCCGCGCGACCGGTACCCACTGCCATGTTGAGGTCTTCGTCGACGGCAGCCGTGTCGATCCCGCCGACTATCTCAGCGCAGGCTGATGATATTTTTGGGCCTGCGGGCAGATATAATACGGTGAGGACAAGGCCTTTGGCAGACTCGGTATTCCCACGGACAAAGCGATGTCCGATTTAAGGCCTTCCCGAAACGGGAAGGCTTTTTTATCGTAAACGTAACTGTTCAGTCCCTTGCGGGACTAAACAGTTAGTAGGGAAGCACCCCGCTGCGCGCACTCGGCTTGCGGGGGACGCCTCGCATCGTCAAACGAAACTCGCTCCATTTCGCTCTCCCGGTTCCGAAGAGCCGGAAGAGCTGCATATCCGCTCCTT
>CACXDT010000067.1 GCA_902766405.1 Oscillospiraceae bacterium | reverse complement strand
GGCCACCTCATCCGTCATTCGGCTTGCGGGAGACGCCGAATGCCACCTTCCCCTCAAGGGGAAGGCATGTTTGGCTTTAGTCCTTCGCCTTTACATAGGTCTGGCTGTAGGTCAGCGGACGGAAGGGCCGGCCGCCGTCGACATAGAACTTGCCGAAGAACTCGAGACACTGCAAGCGCAGGTCGTGCACATAGCAGCCCAGCAGGTTGAGCGCGAAGTTCATCGCGTGGCCCAGCAGGAAGATGATCGCGAAGGCGAGGCCCGTGCCCACGTTCAGCCCGCTCGATTCCGCGGGCATGATGGCGACGGTATTGAACACCTTACCGACGACACCGCCGGCCAGCATCAGCGCCATGATACGCGAATAGCTCAGCACATCGCCGAACCACCCGGTGGCCGTGTTGTAGATGCAGCCGAAGGCCGCCGTGACCTTGCCGAAGCCCTTGGCGCTCCGGCCCGAGCCGTAGAGCAGCAGCAGCGTGCCGACGATGATGACAGCAAGCCCGAGCTGCCCGGGGAAGCCCTTGACCGCAAGGGACAGCGCGAACAGAATAATGCCCAGCAGCATGATCCACAGGCTGCCCTCTTCGAAGAGGGCGCCGGCCTTGTCGCCGGCCTTCCACTTCTGACGGAAGGACACGGCCATGCCGGTGTTCAGATGCAGCACGCCCAGCACCATCGAGCCGTAGAGCACCAGGGTACTGTCGGTCTCGGGGGAGAAGAGGTGCCAGAGATGGAAGTTGGCCGAAGGGTTCACAAGATTGACGATCTTCTCGATCGAGTCGGAGAAGAAGCCGCCGGTCAGCACGCCCATCGCGAAGGTCGAGATGCCGCCGTAGAGCACGAGCTGCCAGGTGGCCAGCGCGCCGCCCTCGGGCCTGACCTTTTTCAGATAGACGATCGCCGCGAGGATCATCAGCAGGCCGTAGCCCATGTCGGCCATCATCAATCCGAAGAACAGGATGAAGAACGGCGCCATCAGCGGGTTGGGATCCACGGTGCCGTACTGCGGCAGGGCGTACATGTTCGTCACCATGTTCATGCTGTTGGTAAACGCGTTATTTTTCAGCTGCACCGGCACCTCGGGATATTCATCCTCGGCCGGCTCCTCGCACTCCCAGGCGCAGCCGCAGCGCTCGAACACCTGTGTAAGCTCCGCCTCGCGCTCGGCGGGCATCCAGCCCTGCAAGATGACGACCGACTCGGTGCCGCAGAGCTTGTCCTGCGCCTCGCACAGCGCAAGCTGCGTCCCGGCCGCATCCGCGGCCTGTTTGAGGCTGTCGCGGTGCGACGAGAGCTCGACGATCTTCTGCTCACACGCCTTTCTCTCCTCAGCCTGGCGCGTAAGCTCGCGCTCCATGCGCTCGATGTTCTGCTTGGCCGTACCGGTCACGCCGTTCGGGCTGAACGCCGAAAAGCCGAAGGGCCGCAGGGCCTCCAGCGCGTCGGCCAGCCGCTCCTTGATGGACACCAGCACCAGATAGCGCTGGCTTTTGTCGCTCGCGATCTCAAAGAGCTCCGCCTCGTCCACCGCGTCGGTGAGCGCCTCCTGGGCCTTCAAAAGCTCAGAGCGCAGCGGCACGGTGCCGAGCTGAACGGCGGAGCGCTCCGTCCCGGCCGTCTCCAGCGGCAGCTCGAGCTCCTTCCACGGCTGCAGCCCGGCGATGGCCGAGCGCAGCCGGCTCTCCTCGGCCTGGGAGCGGCGGATCGCGTCGTTCTGCTGCAAAATCGTCTCGGCCACGGGCAGCTCCCGCTGTAAAAGTTCCTCGCCCAGCAGGCTGTCGCCGCTGGCCTCGCGCTTGGGCGCGAGCAGCTTGCCCTTGGCCGGCGCGTAGCGCCCCAGCACAGCGAGGGCGTTCTGCAGATCCTGCTGGCGGCCGCGCCAGGTCATCTGCTGGCTGCTCTCGCGCTTGAGAGCGACGCCGAGCGCTTCGTCCCGGAGCTCCTCCGGCTCGGAGATCTCCACGCAGCCGTGGCGGAGCAGCTCGCGCAGCAGCTCCTCCTTGTCGGAACGGACAGCCATCAGCCGAAGCTTTTTCATTTTTACAATGGCCATCTCAGTCTTTCACGATCCTTTCCACCACGATGGACGCCGCTTTTTCCAGCCGCTCGTCGGCGCGGGCGCTCAGCGCCGCCTGTTCTCTCTCGAGCTTTTTTGCCGCCGCGTCCGCATCGCGCTTCGCTTTTTCCTCGGCCTGACGGCGCAGCTCGCTCAGCTCGCTGTCGGCTTTGGCGTTGGCCGCCTCGACGGCAGCCTTTCCGGCGCTCTCAGCCTCGGCGATCAGCTGTTTGGAGCGGAGCTCGGCCTGGGCGATCGTATTTTTCGCCTCGGCTTCCGCCTGGGCAATGCTTGTAATCGCTTCCAATGACATTGGCACACCCCCTCTGTCTTATACCTTCAAAAAATTGAGAAATCTGCCGCACGGATGTCGATATTCGGCACAGGGCATATTTCGTTTTTATATAATAACTCAAACGCGGACGCATTTCAAGTATAAAACTCGGCAGATGCCGGAATCTTGCCTCACAGAGAACAACTTCAATTTCCTGTTGCCAAATCCGTCCTCCATAGTGTATAATATTAGAAGTTCAGCATACACAGTCTTATTTGAATTAAGAATACACTTTTCAGAGAGGAAGCAACACATGAGCTACGAAACAAAAAACATCCGTAACATTGCCCTCTTGGGCCACGGCAACACCGGCAAGACCAGTCTCGCCGAGAGCATGCTCTATGTCACCGGCGCCATCGACCGTCTGGGCAAGGTAGCCGACGGCAACACCGTCTGCGACTACGACGCCGAAGAGATTTCCCGTCAGATCAGCATCTCCACCGCCATTGCGCCCGTGGAGTTCAACGGCCACAAGATCAACGTGCTCGACTGCCCCGGCTACTTCGACTTTGTCGGCGAGGTGCTCTACGCCCTGCGCGCGGTCGAGGCCGGCGTGATCACCGTCTCGGCCAAGGACACGGCCGAGTCCGTCGCCGTCGGCGCCCAGCGCAGCTGGAACTATCTGAAGGCCGCCAACCTGCCCGTGATGTTCTCGATCACCAAGTGCCGTGAGGAGCACGGCGACTATACCAAGGCGCTCAACACCCTGAAGGACAAGTACGGCAGCAGCATCTGCCCCGTTACGATCCCGAAGTCTGACGGCACCGGCGTCATCGACCTGGTACACAACGTGGCCTATACCACGAAGGGCAACAAGGTCGAGAAGGGCGCCATCCCCGCCGCCGACGCCGACACGGTCGAGGAGCTGCGCGCCGAGCTGATGGAGGCCGCCGCCGGCGCCACCGAAGAGCTGATGGAGAAGTTCTTTGAGACCATGGAGCTCGACGAGGCCGATATCGTCGAGGGTCTGAAGATCGGTGTCAAGGATCGCAGCGTTGTTCCCGTCTACGCCACCGACGGCATGACCAACATGGGCACCGCCGCCATGCTGCAGGGCATTCTGGACTATGTCCCCGCCCCCGAGGACAAGAGCGGCGACACTACGCTCGGCTTTGTGTTCAAGACCATCTCCGATAAGTTCGGCAAATACAGCTTTGTCAAGGTTCTCGCCGGCAAGGTCGCCGGCGGCATGAGCCTGCACAATGTCCGCGCCTCGAGCAACGACAAGCTGGGCCGCCTGTACACCTTCACCGGCAAAAAGACCGTCGAGGTCACCGACGCCGTCTGCGGCGACATCGTCGCCGTCGGCAAGATGGACTGGAAGACCGGCGATGTGGTCGTCGATTCCAAGGACGACGTGACGCTGCCCGCCGTTGTGCTGCCCGAGCCCAACTACAGCCAGGCCATTGCCCCCAAGACCAAGGGCCAGGACGACAAGGTCGCCGCCGGTCTCGCCAAGCTCGGCGAAGAGGACGTGTCCTTCACGCTCGTGAACAACGCCGAGACACACCAGATGGTGCTCTCCTGCCAGGGCGACATCCAGATGGCCGTGCTGTGCGCCAAGCTCAAGAGCAACTTCGGCGTCGACACCGAGCTCAAGAGCGCCCGCGTCGCCTACCGCGAGAAGATCAAGGGCAAGGTCGAGGCCCACGGCCGCCACAAGAAGCAGTCCGGCGGCTCCGGCCAGTTCGGTGACGTGTGGATCCGCTTCGAGCCCCAGGAGGAGAGCGACGATATGATCTTCGCCGAAGAGGTCTTCGGCGGCGCCGTTCCGAAAAACTTCTTCCCCTCGGTCGAAAAGGGCCTGCGCAACGCCGTGCAGAAGGGCGTGCTCGCCGGCTATCCGCTGGTCGGATTGAAGGCCACGCTGTATGACGGCTCCTACCACCCGGTCGACTCGAACGATATGGCCTTCCAGACGGCCGCGCGCCTGGCCTATCAGGACGGCATCCCCAAGGCCCGTCCCACGATCCTCGAGCCCATCGGCAAGCTGTTCGTCACGATCCCCGATGAGTACCAGGGCGCCATCATCGGCGACATCAACTCCAAGCGCCGCGGCACGATGATGGGCTCTATGCCCGCCGAGGACGGCATGACCACGATCGAGGCCGATGTCCCGATGGCCGAGATGAGCACCTACACGATCGACCTGCGCTCGATGACGCAGGGCGCCGGCTCCTTCACCTGCAAGTTTGACCGCTATGAGGAAGCCCCCGGCAACGTGCAGCAGAAGGTCATCGAAGAGTCCAAGGCCGAAGAGGAATAATCGATCCTCTTATATAGGAACCCCAACAGGCGGCGGCAATCCCGCCGCCTGTTTTCTGACAGCTCTTGCCTCGGCCCCAGCGCTTCGCGCGGTTAGAGGTGTCACGAAGTGACGGAGAGGGGGATCTGCCTTTGGCTCCCTCTTTGAGGGAGCTGTCGCGATGGCTTACCATCGCGACTGAGGGAGCCGTCGACCACTCCCTCCGTCACGGCGCTGCCGTGAGACGCGCCGTGCCACCTCCCTCGGTGAGGGAGGCAATGCCAAGTTACCCCTCTCAGGCGCTGCGCGCCAGCTCTCCCCTCTCTCGCTGCGCTCGGGGGCGAGCCAAGTCTCATCCCTCCGCCCTGGCGCGGGGGTGAGCCAGGAAAGGATCTGATTACATGCAGAAACGCGCGTTAAAAGACATGATATGGGCCGCGTGCATCGCGATCGCGCTATCGGCGCTGTTCATCGGCTTCGTGCTGGAGGCCGTGGGCCACTACTACGGCGACAAAAGCCGCCCGGTGATGGATCTGGGGCACCCGAGCGTCAGTCAGACGACCGCCGTACAGCCGCAATCCGGCATGACGCCGGACGGAACCCTGCACCGCCTGCAGCAGACCGGCGACGCCGGGAAGGCCTATCTCGATTCGCTGGTGTACCTGTGCGACGCAAGCTTTATTCCGCTGCGCTCCTCGGGCATGACCGCGGGTCAGGTCTGGGGCAGCGAGTCCGGCTCGCTGCCGATGAACCGGCTTGACCTGTGGACGATCACCTACCCGGGCGACAATAGCCAGCTGAGTCCCGGCAAGGCCTGCCAGCGCGCCCAGCCCAAAACGCTGGTGCTGTGCATCGGCAGCGAGGGGCTGGACGGCCTGACCGAGGACAGCTTCGTGCAGTATTACGAGGCCCTGTTTGCTGACATCCACCAATACAGCCCGGACACGGTTATGATCTGCTGCCCGGTGGCCTCGGTCACCCCCGGCTACGTCGGTTTGGACAGCATGAGCGGCACCAGGGCGGCCGAAATCAACAGCTGGATCGCGCGCGTCTGCCTGGAGACCGGCGCCTGGTACGCCGATCTCACATCGGTATTGAACGACGGCGGCTATCTGCGGAGCGAATTTGCCGAGGCCGACGGCCGCACACTCAACGCCGCGGGGCTCAACGCCATGCTCAACTACCTGCGCATTCACGCCCTGACGGCGTAATGGCCGCGTCGATTTCGGACAGATTATTATCAAGAAGTGGCTGTCTCAAAACTGGATGCGCAACATATACAGTAGCGAAATGTCGGAGTTGCCGTAGGGGCCGGCCTCTTGGACGGCCCCTGCGGGGAAAACGGAATACTTGAACGATTATGGGCGAATACGCATTTTTTGGCGCGTATTCGCCCATAATAGCAACAAAAACATACATATAGCCGCCGGGCTGTCGAGGACGCCAGCCCCTACGGTCGTATTGAGCTTACTGCCGTCTATTTTGAGACAACGCCTTTTTATCAGAGTTCAGTATAAATAATGCCTGTATCTCCGGCGATCACGTACCGTTTTTCGTCGGAGATACAGGCAGATTTCTTTTGCGCGGCGCTGAGAGCTGTGAAAAAACGTCCCGGAGGGCGGAAAACGGTTCAGCCCTCCGCCTGCGCGTGCTTGCCGCTCCACTTGTTTTCGTACATGTTCTTGTCCGCGCGGCGCACCACATCGTTGATCGAGCTGTCCTCCCGCGGATCGTAAACGGCCATGCCGCGGGCCACATCGACCTTCTCCCAGGCCGCGGTCTCCTGCGCGCGTTTTATACGGCAGCGCTCATCGAAGAGCTTCAGCAGCTCGTCGCGTTTTTCGTAGTCACGGTCCATCAGCATGGTGGCGAACTCGTCCCCGCCGATGCGGAACACCGGGCTGTGGTCGAAGACCTCGCAAATGATCTGCGCCGTCTCCTTCAGGTAGATGTCGCCCTTGTCGTGGCCGTTGCGGTCGTTGACCTGCTTGAGACAGTTGCAGTCGAAGATGCACACGGCAAATGCCAGCGAGCCGCCGGGCTTGTCCAGCTGCGTCTGCATATCCCGCACGAGGATGTCGAATGCGCCCTTGTTGTGCAGCGAGGTCAGCGCGTCGGCGTAGGCGAGATCGTTGAGATCGCTGATATAGGTCTTGAGATTCGCGGTGACCGCTTTGAAGGTATGCGTCAGGACGCCGATCTCGTCTTTGCCGCGATACTTCAGATCAATGTCGTAATTGCCCTCGTTGATCTGCTCGGCCGCCTGCCTCAGCTCGTGCAGGGGCCGGGTGAGCTGCTCGACAAAGGCGGTGATCAGCACAGCAAAGACGACGAGCAGAATGACAAAGCTCAGGATCGTCTGGTTGCTCCAATGCTGCCACTCGGCGTTGATCTCCTTCACCGGGACGGTGACGTTCAGCCGCATGCCGTTCGACAGCGGCAGCCAGACCCCCTCTTTTTCCACACCGTCGAAGCTGTAGCGAACCAGGGAGCTGCTGCCGAGCAGGCCTTTCGGCACCGTCGGCTGGGTATCCATGGTCGTCACGTCCATGCGCGGGTGGTAGATGATTTTGCCCTCGGCATCGTTGAGGAAGGCGTAGCCATTTTCAAACAGCGCGATGTTGTTGACCTCTTCGGCCATCATGGTATAGTCGAGCTCGATCCCGATCACGCCGATAAACTGCCCCTTGTAGTACACCGGAACATTGTACGACAGCACGCGGACATCAAGATTGTCGGTGATGTACGGCGGCAGCCAGACGCCCTCGCCCGTCGCCTTCGGCACCGTGAACCACACGAGGGCCGAGGTATCCTCGGTATCGTAGAGCGTGATATCGGTGGGCTCGTGCCGTGTGAAGCCCTCGCCGTCCATATTGACATACCAGAAGCCACTGACCGTCCGTGTGACGGCCGGGTCGAAGCGGTAGTAATAGGTGAGGATGTCGCGGTTATTGTTGATCATCTTTTTGAGCATGTCGTCCACGCGTTCGAGATGGGCGAGGAGCTGTTCATCCTCCAGCCCATCCAGATCGGATTCGACATAGGCCGCCGCCATCGTCACCGTCCGCTCGACCTCGCGGAAATAATAGTCCAGATCCTTCTGGCCCTTTTCGCACAGCAGCAGGAGCATCTGCTCGGCGTTGCGGTTGCCAATGCTGCGGATGGCCGTCACGCCGAAGAGGGCGGCGACGGCCATGGCGATCACGATCACGGACACGGTCATGACCGTTATTTTTGTCCTGATTGAATGCATTGTGTACGAACCTTCTTCCCTGTCTTTTTTCGAACAAGTATAGATATCCATTTTTCTGTATTGTACAGCAGGCAGCCGCGCATTACAAGCTGTTTTTGGTCAATCCGTGTCTCATTTGTCCGATTTTGCCGGAAGGAGACGTGCGGAAATTTCGTCCTTTTATCCAATTTTGCGCTGTCACTTTCTCTCTATTGCCGAAACTGTGGATTGTTCACAAATATTGCTGTATTTTTTTGAAAGTTATGGTATAATACTCTCAGCAACAAGGGATACGGGCGTTTCACGGATACGGAACGCTCCCCCTCCGCTACAGAAAGGAGCAGGCAATATGAAATTCACGTTTACCGAGAAAAAGATGGATTCCTCCGATCTGCTGCGCGCCTACGCGGAAAAGAAGGTCAGCAAGCTGGACCGCTACTTCAAGCGCGAGGTTGAGGCACAGGTGACCTTCAGCATCGAGCGCGGCCGTTACCGGGCCGAGATCACGATTCGCGACGGCGGCTTCTTCTACCGCGCCAGCGAGCTGACCCAGGATATGTACGCCTCGGTGGATTCGGCGGTCGCCGCCATCGAACGCCAGCTGCGCCGGAACAAGACCCGTCTCGAGAAGCGCCTGCGCGAGGGCTCGCTCGAGCGCGACGCCGTGCCGGCCTATGCCGCGGCCGAAGAGGAAGAGGACGGCGCCTACGAGATCGTCCGCACCAAGCGCTTTGCCTATCAGACCATGTCCGTGGACGAGGCCGTTTTGCAGATGAACCTGCTGGACCACACCTTCTTCGTCTTCCGCAACGCGGACGACGACGGGGCCGTCTCGGTCGTCTACCGCCGCGAGCAGGGCGGCTACGGTCTGATCATCGACGCCGGCAAATAAAGACAATTTTGAAATAAATCTTTTCAGGCGGGGCCAATGGCCCCGCCTGTTGTTTATTGCGTCTCTCATTTACTTGTTATTCCGCTTTGTTTTCCACTGTTCCGGCCTTGCTCGCTCTGCGCTTTTTTATCCGTCTGCGGATCAGCACCCGGGCGATCAGGACGAGGACGACAAGCAGGACGAACACCGGCAGGGCCTCCAGCAGCCAGAGCAGGGCGGCCTTGCAGAACGCGGCGGCGTTCGTCCAACCCTGCCGCAGCGAGCGGACAAGCTGCTCGCCGAAGCTCAGCTCCGCCTCCGGCGTGTACTCGCGCACCTCGCGGATCTCGAGGGAGATGCTGCTGTAGCTCACCTGGCGATCCCAGCGGTTGAGCGTGGACTTCAGACTCTCGATCTGATAGCGCAGCTCGGTCAGGCGGTCTTCGATCGTGACAAGATCGGAGACGGTCTCGGCCTGCTCCATCATCTGCAGCAGGCGCTGCTCCTGGGTCTCGTAGGCCGTCAGGCGCGCCGCGGTGTCGTAATACCGGGCCGAGATGTTCTCGGTGTAGGTGTGGCTGTAGGGGACGTTGCCGAAGCCGGAGAAGGAGCTCATGATCTCGGTGAATTTCCCGCTCGGCACGCGCAGCGTGAAGCTGGCCGTGCGCAGGCGCGCGCTGTAGTAATTGCTGCCTGAGAGACTGCTGGACTCGACAAAGCCGCCGCAGTCGGCAATCAGCCGACGCACGGCCTCGACGGTGTCCTCGAAGCTCTCGGTCTCCAGTGTGGCGTCGCCGGAGTAGATGATCTTTTCCGGATCGATTTCCGGCAGGCTTTCGCCGGAGTCGCCGCTTCCCGTCGCCGCGGTCTTGGCCGCGGCCATCGGTGCGGCGTCGTATTCCGCCGCCTCCCTATCGAAGGCGGCAAAGCCGTTATAGGCGTCGGCGCTGTAGTCGCTCTCGCCCCGGTACGATTCGGCGGCGATATCTGTATTTTTCTGCGTTCCGCAGGCGCACAGCGAGAGCAGGAGCACCAGCGACAGTGCCGCGGAAATGATGGCAAATGTCCTTTTTTTCATGGTGATGACCTCCTTCTATGTGTGACGATTGTGATTTGCTGTCTTCACCCATAGAGACGTCCCCGTATGCGAAAGGTTCCCGGGCCTGCGAAAAAATCTCCGGAAATTACGCCTTTTTAATCGGTGTATTTTCCGGAGAATAATTCTAAAGGCACCGTCCTTGCCTCGCCCCGCATCGGGGAGAGGTGTCACGAAGTGACGGAGAGGGGCCGCCGGGTATGCCCCTCTCAGGCGCTGCGCGCCAGCTCTCCCCTCGCCCAGGGGCGGGGGCGAGCTAAGACTTAGCCCCAGGGGTTTTCGGTGGGATAGGGCAGGCTCTTAGGCTGATTCCAGCCGATGTCCTGCACACCGAGGAACTTGAAGACCTCGAACAGGGCCTTGCCGTGATGGCCGAAGGCCACGGCGCCGTGGTGCGGGAAGCGCTTCTGGATCAGCACATGGCGGTAGAAGCGGCCCATC
>CACXDT010000066.1 GCA_902766405.1 Oscillospiraceae bacterium | reverse complement strand
CAAAGTGGCGTTTCGATTTCAAGACCGCCCCGTTATGACCGCTTCGGTAACCCTCCATGTATGTTAACTCCCGGACGGGAGGTAACGCCGATATGAAATTGTCTTAGATTTTCTCTTAGATACGGACGGAAACCGGAACCAACGCACTCCAAAAAGTCCAGCGTTCATGCGACCTTGCGGGATCGGGTGTTCCTTTCAAGCCCACGGTTTTCAAGACCGCCCCGTTATGTCCTGTTGCGGTGCCCGAAATCTTCTGCTCGCTGAACGCTCGCAAGATTTCGACCGCTGCCACTCCTTATTGCTCGCTTTTTCCGCCGCTGGCGGCGCTCGCAAACGTCCCCGCTTCGGTAACCCTCCATTTGCACCACTTTTATATCACACCCGCCCGGGACTGTCAAGCGGCAAGTGTCGGAGGATTGTTTCGGCAAAGTGTCGGAGGATTGTTTCGGCGATCTCTTGCCTCGATGGCGAAAGCGTGGTACAATCTGTTCGGTCATAAAACGATGAAATATAGGGAGCGATTCCATGGGGATCTTTCTCTGACTGGCGTATCTGTTCTTTATCGGCTCGACGTACGGCTGGGTGTTGGAGCTGTTTTTCCGTAGATTTTTCTCCAAGGCCAACCCGGAGCACAAATGGATCAACCCGGGCTTTTGCGTGAGGGCCGTACTTGCCGATCTACGGCATGGGGCTGCGCGCCCTGTTCCTGCTCGCCGCGCACCTGCGTGAGGCCGAACAGGAGACCGGCGGCGTCATCGAGCGCCTGCGGGGCAGATATTCATAAACACAACACAAGGAGGCATACGATAGAGATGATCCGTTGCTTTGATGCCCACTGTGACACGGTTTCGCGCTGCATGGCCGCGCGCGAGGGGCTGTACGAGAATACCGGCCACATCGACCTGCGCCGGGGCCTGGCCTTCTCGGCCTATGCGCAGATCTTCGCACTGTTCTACAATTCGGCCAGGACCCCGGACGGCCGCTGTCTGGGCGAGGCGACACGCCAGCGCGATTTCCTGATGGCCGAGCTTGGGCGCAGCGCCGAGTGCGCGGTGTTCTGCCGCACGACGGCGGAGATCCGGCACGCGCAGGAACAGCACAAAATCGCCGCGCTCCTCGGCATCGAGGGCGGCGAGCTGCTCGACTGCGATCCCGACAACATCGCCACGGCCGCGGCCTGGGGCGCGCGCTATGTGACGCTGACCTGGAACCACACGAACGCGCTCTCCGGCACGAACTGCGAGCAGAGCGACCGCGGCCTGACCGACCGGGGCAGGGACTTTGTGCGCACGCTTTATGCAAACGGCATTCTGCCCGACGTGTCGCACCTGTCGGATCCGGGCTTCTGGGACACGGTCGAGCTCGGCCTCGGGCCTGTGATCGCGACGCACTCGAACAGCCGCGCCATCTGCCCGCACCCGCGCAATCTGACCGACGACATGTTCCGCGCGATCGTCGCGACCGGCGGCGGCGCGGGGCTGAACCTGTACAGCGAATTTGTCGGCGGACGGCGCGGCAGCGCCGACATGCTGCTGCGGCATGTGGACCATCTGCTCGCGCTCGGCGGCGAGGACGCGCTGTGTCTCGGCGCTGACATGGACGGCTGCGAGACACTGACCGCCGCTCTCACGGGTCTGGAGAGTCTCCCGGCGCTCTACGAGACCTTTGAGCGCCACGGCTTCGATAAGCCACTGCTCGACAAGCTGTTTTTTGACAACTGGATGCGGATATGGTCTCTGGTGGAATGAAAGCATTTTTTGCACAGTGGATGCCAGAATTTCGGTTTCTTTTTGCGCGATCTGTGCTAAAATGAGGACATAATCTAAAATGGAGGCGCGATATGAAAAAGCTTGTTTCTGTGATCCTGCTGGCCGCCATGGCCCTGACCTTCGGCGCTTTCGGCGAGCAGACCGTCTATGCCGACGACGGCGAGCTGAATGTGGCCGCACTGTATGATATTTCCACCATGGACATCGCCCAGACCACCGATAACTATATGGTCCCGATGAATGTCTTTGACCGTCTTTTCGAGAGCGAGGTACAGAGCGACGGAAGCACGGCCATCGTGCCCAGCCTCTGCACAGAATACACCGTCAGCGAGGACGGCCTGACCTACAGCTTTACGCTGCGCGAGGGCGTCACCTTCTCCAACGGCAGCGCGCTGACAGCCTCTGATGTGCAGTACACCTTCGAGCGCCTGCTGACGGCCCACGGCGTCAACGACGAGATTCCCCTGGAGGTCAAGGGAGCCGCCGCGCTGCAAAATGGCGAGGCCGAGTCGCTCGAGGGCTTTGTCGTTGTAGATGACACCCACTTCGATATCACGCTGGACGCCGCCAACGCCGGCTTTGTAGCCGAGCTGACCGGCCCCGCCGTGTCCGTCGTCGATGCCGAGACCATGGCTGAGGTTCAGAACTTCGGCATGGCCTGTGAGGATACGATCGGCACCGGCCCCTACATTGTCACCGAATGGGTCGCGAATGACCACTATACCATGGTCGTGAACCCGACCTACTGGGGCGAGGAGCCCTCGGTGAAGAAGGTCACGGTCAACATCATCCCCGACGCCTCCACGCAGAACCTCATGTTCCAGAGCGGCGAGCTGGACATGATCGACCTTGAGTCGCTGGACTCCTCGATCGTCGAGTCGACCTATAAGACCCTGTATGCCGACAGCATCGTCACCGCCCCCCGCGTGGGCCTGACCTACCTCTCGATGAACGCCAACCAGAAGTATCTCTCGGATGTCAATGTCCGCAGAGCCATTCAGATGTCCGTGGATGTGGACAGCATCATCAACGACATCTACTACGGCGCGGCGCTGCACGAGCACGGCATCATCCCCACCGGCGTCTGGGGCCACAACAGTGAGCTGGAGGGCGTCGCTTACGATCCCGATGGCGCTAAGGCGCTGCTCAAGGAAGCCGGCTATGCCGACGGCGAGGTCAGCTTCGAGCTTGCCATGGACTCCACGGCCAACAGCAACACCCAGCTGGTCTATCAGGCTGTCCAGCAGCAGCTGCTCAAGGTCGGCATCAACGCCACGATCAAGAGCTACGACGAGTCGGCCTGGCTGGCTCTGCGCAAGTCCGGCGAGATGGATTCCTTCATCGCCAACTGGACCATGGACTATAACGACCCGGCGAACATCATGTTCACCTTTTTCGGCGGCCCCGAGAAGACCTCGGTCCGCAGCCTCAACTATGCCGACACCGAGGTGATGGCCCGCGTGGCCGCTGCCTCCGGCATCGTCGACGACGACGAGCGCATGGCCGAGTATCAGGCGCTGGAGAAGAAGATCGTCATTGACGACGCCGCCTGGGTGCCGATGCTGGAGAACACCCACCTCTTCGCTCTGGGCGAGCGCGTGGAGAGCTTCGTCCCCTACTGGGCCGGCTACTCCAACTTCTACGCCAAGAATGTCACATTGAAATAATAATCACCCTCGAGCGGGAAAAATCGCAAAGGGACGTCTTTTCAGACGCCCCTTCAGCGTGTAGACAAAGTCCATAAGGGACTTTGTCACACGCTTCAGCCGCCATATTTTTCGTGAAGTCGTATATTCACGAAAAATCTCGCTGCGCTCGGCAAATTGCCTGCCATGCAGGCATTTGCTGGCGGTTATTGAATCACGAGGCGGGCCTTGCCCCCTCGTGCTCCCCCGCTGCTCTATTGTCTTATTCTTACCCGTTCTTGGGTTTGTCTACAGCTTGAAGGGACGTCTTTTCAGACGCCCCTTTGCTTGCATACTAAAAAAGGAGGGACCTGCTTTGCTCTTGAATATCGCCAAACGCCTTGCGCAGGCCCTGCTTGTGCTGCTGGGCGTGGCGCTGGCCGTGTTCATTATGCTGCGTATCATCCCCGGCAACGCCATCATTACGATGATGGGCGAGCACGCCGACCCCGTGATCATCGACCGCATGACTGAGGAGCTCGGTCTGAACGAGCCGATCACCGTGCAGTTCCTGCGCTATCTCAAGGGCGCCGTGACCGGCGACTTCGGCACGAGCTATTCGATGCACCGCAGCGTCAGCGAGCTGATGGGCGCGGCCTTCGGCAACACCGTAAAGCTCGCGCTCGCTGCGGCCATCTTTGCGTGGCTGCTCGGCATCGTCTCCGGCATCATCGCGGCTGTGCGGAAAAACGGGCTGCTGGACCGCCTCTTCATGGGCGTTTCGCTGCTGGGCGTGTCGATGCCGGTGTTCATGACGGCGATGCTGCTGCAGTATGTGTTTGCCTATCTGCTGCACTGGGTACCGATCTCCCGCGTGACCGACTGGCGCGGCTATATCCTGCCGGCCATCGCGCTGGGCTGGAACTCGGCCGGCAGCATCGCGCGTCTGACGCGCTCGACGCTGCTTGAGGTGCTGCAGGCCGATTACATCGACACGGCCCGCGCCAAGGGCCGCGGCCAGCTCGGCGTGCTGACGCGCCACGCACTGCGCAACGCCATGCTGCCGGTACTTACGATGATGGCCGTACAGCTCTCGTCCATGCTGTCCGGCGCGGTGATCTGCGAGACGATCTTTTCGATCAACGGCATCGGCCGTCTGGCCGTGCAGGCCATCTCCGGCCGCGATATTCCGCTGCTGCAGGGAACGATCCTGTTTTCCACGGCCCTTGTGATTCTGGGCAACTTTGTGGCGGACAGCCTGTATGCCGTGCTGGATCCGCGCATCCGAAGGGGGAGTGAGTCATGACAACAAACAACGAGCTCCCGAACGAGGAACTGAAGCTGCTGAGCCAGATCGGCGAGGCCGAGGGCCCCTGGGATATCTTCAGACGGCTGGCCAGGGAGAATAAGCTCGCGCTGATCTCGTTCATCATCATTCTGCTGTTTGTCCTCGCGGCCATCCTGGCCCCGGTGCTGACGCCCTACCGTTTTGACGAGATGGATCTCGCCAACCGGCTGAAGGCCCCCTCGGCCGAGCACCTGCTCGGCACCGACGAGGGCGGGCGCGATATCCTGACGCGCATGCTGTACGGCTCGCGCGTGTCGCTGCTGGTCGGCGTGGTGCCGACGGTGCTGTCGATGCTGCTCGGCGCGCTGCTCGGTATTCTGGCGGGCTATCTCGGCGGCTGGGTCGACGCGCTGCTGATGCGCCTGGCCGATATTATGCTGGCTTTTCCGTCGATGCTGCTGGCCATGGTCATCATGTACACGCTCGGCGACGGGCTTATCAATATCTTCCTGGCGCTGACGCTGGTCAACTGGGCCAGTGTGGCGCGGATCGTCCGATCGGAGACGCTCAAGCTCCGCGAGAGCGAGTATGTCGAGGCGGCGCGCTCGATCGGCGTGAGGGCCTTTCGCGTGATGCTGCGGCACATTCTGCCAAACTGCGTTCCCTCGCTGATCGTGCTCTTCACGCTGAACATCCCCTCGGCCATACTGACCGAGAGCAGCCTGAGCTTCCTCGGTCTCGGCATCCAGGCGCCGGACGCCTCCTGGGGGCTGATGGTGAACACCGGGCGGCAGTTCCTGTACACGGCCCCGTGGATGAGTCTCGCGCCGAGTGCGGCCATCATGGCGATCGTGCTCGCCTTCAACTTCCTTGGCGACGGGCTGCGCGACGTGCTTGATCCGTATATGAAGAATTCGTGAGGTGCCGCGATGGGCGATAAAAATGTATTGGAGATCCGCCATCTGCGCACCAGCTTCTTTACGCAGAAGGGCGAAATCCGGGCCGTGGACGACGTATCGCTCGACGTGCCCGAGGGTAAAATTACCGGCATCGTCGGCGAATCGGGCTGCGGCAAGAGCATGACGGCGCGCACGGTGCTGCGGCTGCTGAAATACCCCGGCAAGCTGGTCGGCGGGGAGATCCTGTTCGACGGCCGGGATCTGACGAAGCTGACCGAGAAAGAGATGGCAAAGATCCGCGGCGGGGAGATCTCGATGATCTTCCAGGAGCCGATGACCAGCCTGAACCCGGTCGTGCGCGTCGGCAAGCAGGTCGAGGAGGCGCTGCGGCTGCACCGCCGCCTCCCGGCGCGCGAGGCGAGGCGGCAGGCCGTCGCCATGCTTGACGCCGTCGGCATAGCCGAGGCGGAAAAACGCGCGCACTGCTATCCGCACGAGCTCTCGGGCGGGATGCGTCAGCGTGTGATGATCGCCATGGCGATGATCTGCAAGCCGAAGCTGCTGATCGCCGACGAGCCGACGACGGCTCTCGATGTGACGGTTCAGGCGCAGATTCTGAACCTGATGAAGCGCCTGCGCGACAACGGCACCAGCATTCTGCTGATCTCGCACGATCTCGGCGTCGTCGCCCAGGTCTGCGATACCGTCTATGTGATGTACGCCGGCCGGATCGTCGAGCAGGCGGAGGTCTGCGAGCTGTTCGACCACGCGGCCCACCCCTATACCCGCGGCTTGCTCGGGGCGGTCTCGTCGCTGGGCAGCGGCGCCGCGACGCTCGAGACGATCCCGGGCGTAGTGCCGAACCTGCTGCACCTGCCCGCGGGCTGCGCGTTCTCTCTTCGCTGCGGCGAATGCCGCGCGGACTGCGCCGGGCATCTGCCCGAGCTGCGCGAATGCGCGCCGGGGCACCGCGTGCGCTGCCATCGGATCGGGGAGGTGAGCGCATGAGCAAATTCCTGCTGGAGGCGCGCGAACTCTGCAAGGACTTCCCGGCCGGCCGCGGTAAGTGCCTGCACGCCGTGAGTGAGGTCTCGCTGCAGATCCGCGAGGGGGAGATCCTCGGTCTCGTCGGGGAGTCCGGCTGCGGCAAGTCCACACTCGGCCGGACGCTGATCCGGCTGCTGCAGCCGACGAGCGGCGAGCTGCGGTTTCGCGGCGAGAATATCACAAAGCTAAAAGAAAAGGACTTCCGCCCCTATCGGCGGCAGATGCAGCTGATTTTCCAGGATCCCTATGCCTCGCTGGATCCGCGCATGGATGTGCGGGCCCTGATCGCGGAGCCCTTGCAGACCTACCGTGTCTGCGCCACGGCGCAGCAGACGACCGAGCGCGTCCTGGAGCTGATGGAGGCCGTCGGCTTGCAGGGTGAATTTCTGCACCGCTATCCGCACCAGTTCTCGGGCGGACAGCGCCAGCGCATCGGTATCGCGCGCGCCATCGCGCTCGACCCCGCGCTGATCGTCTGTGACGAGCCGGTCTCGGCGCTCGACGTGTCGGTGCAGAATCAGATATTGAATCTGCTCAAGGAGCTGCGCGAGAGGAAGCACCTGACCTATCTGTTCATCAGCCACGATCTCTCGGTCGTGCGCTTCCTGGCTGACCGTGTGTGCGTGATGTTCCTCGGCCGTGTCTGTGAAATCGGGCCGACGGAGCCGCTGTATGCCAAGCCCCTGCACCCCTACACGCGCTTTCTGCTCAGTGCGGTTCCCAAAAGTGACCCACACGCGCGCGACGAGGAGGTCATGCTGCTCTCGGGCGAGATCCCGAGCCCGATCGACCTGCCCTCCGGCTGCCCCTTCCACACCCGCTGCCCCTATGCCAACGAGCGCTGCCGGCGGGAGATCCCCGCGCTGCGGCCCTTCGGCGAGCGTGCGGTGGCCTGTCACCGGGCGGAGGAGTTAAGCAACGTCGTAAGCTAATATCGGCAATTATGAAGGGGCTGTCTCAAAACGGCAAGAGCGACCGTAGGGGCGGCTATCAGCCGCCCGTGCAACGTAATTAATCATTAGAAAAGTTGGACGAATTCGATATTTGTTCGGATTCGTCCAACTT
>CACXDT010000065.1 GCA_902766405.1 Oscillospiraceae bacterium | reverse complement strand
TTTGAGAGGAAAACGGAAGGAGCGTATAGGGAGCTTTCCTGGCTCTTCGGAACCGGGGAAGCGGACTGGAGCGAGTTTCGTTTGACGCTGCGAGGCGTCCCACGCAAGCCGAGTGCGCGCGGCGGGGCGCTTCCCCTCTAACTTTTTAGTCCCGTCAGGGACTGAAAAGTTATGAATCCGCTACAGCGATCTCTTTAATAATATACTCGTTGCCGGTCTCGAGCCAGGTGTTCTCGCTGTGGCAATAGGGGCAGATTTTGGCGTATTTCACGGTCTCGTAGGCCTCGCCGCAGTCGCCGCAGCGCGTAATGGCCTTTAGCTCCTCCACCTTCAGCTCGGCGCCGGAGAGACGCTCCTCTTTTTTGACGGCCCAGTTCCAGAAATCGACCAGATAGCTCGGCACAATGCCGCTGACCTCGCCGACCTGGATCGTCACCGAGAGCACCTTGTCCGCCTTGTTCTCCTCGCAGATTTTGTTGACGGTGTCGATAATATAGATGACCGTGCCCATCTCGTGCATAGCTGTGCCCTCTCCTTTGTAAAAATACCAAAAAGTTCTGTGTCGAACCCTGTCTGTTTTGATTATAACATACAGACTTACGGTTAGAAAAGACTAACCATCCCCCCTAGGGGGATTTTTTTGAATATGCGAAACGCGGTTGACGCAGGGGGAGTTTTCTGTTATATTTACCATGTAGAATCGTGTTTTCGGGGATACAGTCTGTGCAGTTTGGCAGACTGGAAAAAATGGACAGAACAGGAGGGAAACCCGCGTGCTGCAAAAGTATTTAGACCGCGCCGGAGAGTGCTTGGCCGATGTGAAGCTGAAGCTCAGATATCTGGATTCCGGAAAGGTTCTCGGCTTCTTCGGCAGTCTGATGGAGCACATCAATCCCAAGGCGATCAGAGCAAAGCTGCAAAACCTCGGCGACGAGGATACAAGGCTTGCCGTTCAAAGCAAGCTGCGTCTTCTCAGCGACCTGCTCTCATGGCCGGTCAACCAGTTCAAGAGCTTTTTGAAGTAAGCTACAGGCAAAAAGTACCGTATAGAGAGGGATCTGTCAATGAACGAAAAATACGCGCCTTTGTTTACCCCCTTTAAGGTCGGTAACGTCGAGATCAAAAACCGCATCGTCCAGTGCTCGATGGGCGGCACCTCGCTCTTCGGCTGGCTGGAGCCCTGCCACTTTGACAAGGAGGCCGCCTATTTCCTGATGCAGCGCGCGCAGGACGGCGTCGGCCTGATCCTGCCCGGCATGCAGTGCGTCCGCGATACGATGGGCCGCCGCTGGCTGTGGCAGAACAAGCGCATGTTCAGGGAACTGGCCGCATGGATGCCCGAATTCCACAAGACCGGCGCCAAGCTGTTCATCCAGCTGGCCGCGGGCTTCGGCCGTTCGATGGCTGTCACGCCCTGGATGGTCATGCTCAACAAGAATCCGCTGCTCAACAAGCTCGCCAGCCCCATCGTCGATGTCAGCTACAGCTGCGCCTCCGCCTCCGCCACGCCCAACCGCTGGGCCGAGGATCTGACCTCCCGCCCGATGACCGTGCAGGAGATCCACGAGATGGTCGAGGCCTTCGGCAAGACCGCCAAAATGCTGCGTGACGCCGGTGTCGACGGCGTTGAGATCCACGCCGTACACGAGGGCTATCTGCTCGACCAGTTTACGATCAAAAACTGGAACCACCGCACCGACGAATACGGCGGCTCGTTCGAGAACCGCTATCGCTTCCCGGTCGAGATCGTCCAGGAGATCAAGCGCCAGGCCGGCGCCGATTTCCCGGTCTCGCTGCGCTATTCCGTCGTCTCCAAGACCAAGAGCTGGGGCCACGGCGCCATGCCCGGCGAGGAGTTCGAGGAATTCGGCCGCGATATGCCCGAATCCGAAAAGGCTGTCAAGTATCTGCAGGATGCCGGTTATGACATGCTCAACGCCGACAACGGCACCTACGACGCCTGGTACTGGGCCCATCCGCCACAGTACATGCCCGACAACTGCAACCTCGAGGATGTCGAGCATATCCGTCAGTTTGTCACGATCCCCGTGGCCTGCGCCGGCCGTATGGATCCGGTCAAGGCCGCCGAGGAAATCGCCGCCGGCCGTCTCGACGCGATGGCTATCGCGCGCCAGAACCTCTGCGATCCCGACTGGATCCAGAAGATCCTGCACGACCGCGAGGACGAGATCAAGCCCTGCATCCGCTGCCACAACGGCTGCTTCAACTTTGCCAAGTACAGGGGCACGGCCAACATCCAGGGGCTCGAGGACTCGCTGCACCTGGGCCGCTGCGCGCTGTACCCGCCCACGATGCAGCATGACCGCTATAAGATCGTTCCGACCAAAAACCCGAAGAAGGTCGCCGTCATCGGCGCCGGCATCGGCGGCTGCGAGGCGGCCCTGGTGCTGAAAAAGCGCGGCCATTATCCTGTTGTCTTTGAGAAGAGCGACCGCATCGGCGGTCTGTTCCTGACCGCCTCGGCCATGAGCTTCAAAGAGAATGACAAGGAGCTGCTCCGCTGGTACGAGCGCGAGGTCAAGGCGGCTGGGATCGAATTTCGCTTCAACACCGAGGTCAACGATCTCGGCACGCTGCGCGGCTTCGACGAGATCATCGTTGCCACGGGCTCGGTGCCCCGCACGATGCCCGCCGTCAAGGGCTTTGAGAAGTGCCTGACCTTCACGCAGCTGCTGCGTGAGAAGGTGCCCGTGGGCGACAAGATTGTGTTCTTCGGCGGCGGCCAGTCGGCCTGCGAGGCGGCCTACGAGATGATCCTTCAGGGCAAGCACCCCGTAATCGTCGAGTATGCCAAGGATCTCGTGCCCGCCCAGAACGTGTGCCTGTCGAACGCCTCGTTCCTGCGCGACATGATGCTCTACAAGAAGGTTCCGACCTATCTCGAGAGCACCATCACCGAGATCAAGGATCACACGGTCGTCATCCGCTCGAAGGACGGCAAGACCGTCACCGAGGTCGAGTACGACAACATTGTCAACGGCATCGGCTTTGTCCCGACGCCTGTCGGCGAGAAGGCGAAGAACGTCCACCGCGTGGGCGACTGCGTTGCGATCGGCAACCTGCGCACCGCGATCTGGCGCGCCTGGGATGTCGCCATGGCGATCTAATAATAGACAATTCAGGTTAACGTAGGGGCGACCCTTGCGGTCGCCCGTGCGGTACCGAAATCAAAAAATGTGAGGCATCAGCCTCACATTTTTTGATATTCGGATAATTGGCGGGCGGCAGGTTGCCGCCCCTACGAATTATTCTCCGATTTCCACGGCAATGCCGTTGAGCTCGATGCCCTGGTCGGCCGAGACGAGGATGTATTTCTTTCCATCAATGATGCGCGGCTGGATCAGATAGCCGAACTTCGGATCGACGCTGATCTTCACCTCACTGGCCTCGATCGTCATGCGCTTGGGGTCGGTAAGATTGGCGGGGGAGAGCGCGGCGTCGGCGCCGAATTCCTCCTCGCACTTGTGGCAGAAGGCCTCGGTCTGCTCGGGGCTGGTACCGCTCTTTTCCAGCAGCTCGCCCATCTCGGGAATCGTCAGACTCAGCGGCTCGGGGTCGCGGCTCTCCTTGTGCAGCGCGATGCGTTCGCTCAGCTGCTCGTGCACCGACTGCACCACGTCGAAGCTGTTCTCGCGCGGCGCGCTCTCCTCGAGCAGCGCGTCGAAGGTCTCACGCTGCCGCGAGGCCGACATCGGCACCTTCGTGCGGAACACGGCCTCGATGAAGCCGTCGTGCGCCTCGCCGCTGTTGCGGGTGTAGAAAAGGGCGTTGTAGATGTTGGCCGTGCGCTCGTCAAAGGTCGGGAACATGAAGCCCATCTCCGGCGCGGAAACGACCTGCCCGGCGAGCGAGCTGCGAAAACGCTTCTCCTCCGGCACGTAGCCGAGCTCTAACTTGCCGGTTTTCACCGGGCAGACGGCGACGAGCATGTATTTGAAAACCTCACCGTGATCCTCGTCAAGAGCGCCGTCCTTGCGGCGGCGGGGGACATCATAGCTGTCGAGCGCCATTAAAATCAGATAGTTGTCCTCAAGGTCCGTCGCGTCGATCAAAACCTTGAAAAAACTCTCGCGCAGCTCGGCGTCGTTCAGCTCGGTGCGGCGCAGCGAGGCGAGCAGACGGTATTCGTCGCTGTCCATGACCTGCTTGGTGGCAAAGGAGATATCCAGCAGATTCTTGCCGAGCGTGCCGGACAGGCTTTTTTTCAGAATGGCGAGGTATTTCTCCTGCTCTTCTTTACTCAGCAGGCCCAGCGACTCGTCGATATGCGAGATGATCTCTTTATTCGAATTGACATAGCAGCCATAGATGTGGGTGATGCTGTTGTGCTCGGGCTGTATCCTCCGGCGGATCTCCCGCAGCTCCTTCTGGTTCATGCGGTATGCTTCCTTTCAAATAATATAAAGCCCGCATATCTTACAGGAAAAGCGGAGGAATGTCAAATGCGTTTTGGGCGGTATTTCCTGTTTGATTGACTTTACCCTATTCAAGGCCCGAAAATGCGGAAAACCTTGACTTTTCAAGGCCCAGGGCTTACAATGGCCTTAAGATAGGTGAGGTATGCTTACCTGTCGTTAATGGCCCTCGAAAGGAGGCGGTTGCGGATGAGTGAAAAAAACGAGACAACGTATGTCTCTTTGAGAAACGATCTTCTCTTTCATATGGTGTTCACCCGTAATGAGGAGGCCTTAAAGGGCTTGCTT
>CACXDT010000064.1 GCA_902766405.1 Oscillospiraceae bacterium | reverse complement strand
CGCCCGCGCACAGAAATGTATATTTCACGTAAAATGTTGGGCAAATTCGCATCATTGTTCGAAATTGCCCAACTTATTCATAAATATAACAAATTGTACCGCGCGGGCGGCTGATAGCCGCCCCTACGGCAATACAGGACTTTTTTCACAGCCCCTGTCTTGCCCCGATCCCACGCGAGGGGCAAGACGGATGAGGTGGAGGCTTCAAGCTTAGTAGTAGTCCATAAAATACACTCGTCCGGCCCAGCTGCGTATTCGCTCTGGACCGGACGGGTGCTTCATATAGGAATTGTTATGTGTTCGGGGATTCCTGCACCTGTGCCTGCGCCTGTGCCTGCGCCTGTTTGGCGGCGCCGCGTCCCCTGCGGCCCGAACGGCCGCGACTGCGGCGACGGGCCTGTGTGGCTTTCTGCCGGTAAAAGGCCTGCATGTCCTCGTCAGCCTCGTAGACCAGGCGGTTGGCAACCCAGCTGCCGTCCTCGGCCAGCTTTTTGAAGCGGGCGCGCACCAGATAGCTGCCGTGCTCCTCGCAGGTGAACAGGTTCATATAGCGATGGTCGCCCTGATTGACCCACTTGGTGCCCTCCAGCTCTCTGCCGCAGGCGGGGCAGCTGAAACGGAGCACGCGCGGATCGTCGAACGCGGCATTCTTAGTGAGAAAGCCGTCATATACCTCGTGCAGCAGAAAGTTCGGCTCCTGCGCTTCGGCCTTGGGCTTGAAGTTTGGCATGCGCGCGGCGAGAATCTGCCCGGCCTCGTCGTAGTGGCGCAGGCCCTCGGCCATGTCGAGATGCGAGGCCACCAGCGCTGTGTTGTAGGCGTCGCCCAGCGCGTCGTGCGCCACGCGGGTCTGCTCGATCTCGTAGTGCTCCATCGCGCTGGCCAGGGATTTCTGGTTTTTATCAAGCCCGTTCTGCACGTTGTAAATGAGCTGCAGGTTGATCCATTCGTTGATCCAGTCCCAGTCGAGATCGTGGATGATGATATTCTGCTCCATCACGCGCTGGTCGTCATTGCCCCAGGTCAGGAAGGTCACGCCGTCGCCGCACCACTCACGGAACTGCTGCAGCGCTTCGGGGAAGCTCACGCCGGCGGAGAGACGCTCCTTGTCAAAGCCGGTGATTTTTTTGACCTTATAGTGCATCTGACGGAAATAGACGGGCTTGACATCGATCGTAAACTCCTCGCCGGGGGTCATATCGTCGTTGAGCTTTACCGCGCCGATCTCGATGATCTCACCGCTCAGGTGGATCGGGAGCTTATTGAATACGGAGGATTTGGAGCTCATCGCCTGGTTCCACTCCAAATCGACCACCACATAATGCATAGCAAACAATCCTTTGTTTATATAATGATAGCTGAAAACACGTCAACAAACGTATTATAGCATATCTGCTGCCAGGTTGCACTATCTTTTTTTCTTTTTTATCTTTACCGCGCCTGGGCGCTATGGTATACTGGCTTGACCCCCAAAGAGGCGGGGGAGAACAGGATGAAATGATTATGGATGGAATGACAATGGCAAGGGCAGCCGCTGCCTGCGGCGCCGTTATATGCGGAGAGGGCGACCGTGACCGCGCGCTCGGCCGCATTGTGATCGACAGCCGCGCGATCGAGCCCGGCGATCTCTTTGCAGCCTATCAGGGCGAGCGCGTGGACGGGCACGACTATATTGCCGCGGCCTTTGATAAGGGCGCGGCCTGCTGTCTCGCCGAGCGCATCCCCGCCGGAGAGACACGGCCGATCCTGCTGGTGGACGATGTACAGACGGCGCTCGAGGCGATCGCCGCGGACTACCGTTCGACCCTGAGCATTCCGGTCATCGGCATCACGGGCAGCGTCGGGAAAACCTCGGCCAAGGAGATGATTGCGTCTGTCCTGTCGCAGAGATACCGGGTTTTGAAGACCGAGGGCAATCTCAACAACCAGATCGGCGTGCCGATGACGATCTCGCGCATCACGAAGGAGCACGAGATCGCCGTGGTCGAGATGGGTATTTCCGGCTTTGGCGAGATGACGCACTTAGCGGCAATCGCGCAGCCGACCGTGGCCGTCTACACGGTGATCGGCCATGCGCATCTCGAATTTTTGCACGACCTCGACGGCGTGCTGCGGGCGAAGACCGAGATGCTCGCTCATATGCCGGACGACGCGCCGGTGCTGATGAACGGCGACGACGAAAAGCAGAGAGATTTTGTGTGCCGCCAGAAGAAAACGCTCTACGGCCTGGGCGAGGGCTGCGATCTGCGCGCCGTCGACGTGCAGCCGCTGGGCGAGAGCGGCACCGCGCTGCGCGTTGTGGGGCTTGGAAGAGAGTTTCGCGCGGTCATCCCGGCGCTTGGCAAGCATCTGATCTATGCCGCGCTCGAGGGCGCGGCGGTCGGCATCCAATTCGGGCTCAGTGACGAGGAGATCGCCTCGGGCATTGCGGCCTTCCGTGTTGTGGGCCGCCGCGCGGCCGCTGTCGAAACCGGCAAGCTCACGCTGATCGACGACTGCTACAACGCCAACCCCGATTCCACGCGCTTTGGCATCGACACCCTGCTGAGCCTGCCGGGGCGGCATGTCGCCGTGCTCGGCGATATGCTCGAGCTGGGAGAGGGGAGCGCCCGGATGCATCATGAGATCGGCCGCTATGCCCGCGAACAGGGCGTCGAGCTCCTGCTGTGTGCCGGGCCGTACAGCCGTGAGTGCGCCCGCGCCTTTGGCGAGGGCGGCACCTGGTACGTAAGCCGCGAGGCGCTGATCGAGGCGCTGCCTCAACAGCTGCGCGAAGGCGACCGCGTGCTGGTGAAGGCTTCGCTCGGTATGCACTTTGACAAGGTCGCAGAGGCGGTGAAGGCCCTGTGAGTAGGAAGCCGTTTTTCGTCCTGTTGGATCTGGACGATACGATCCTGGATTTCCGCACAGCCGAGCACCGCGCGCTCACGCTCGCTTTCACCGAGCTTGGTCTCGATTACAGCCAGCCGACGCTGGACCGCTACAGCGAGATCAATGCCTGGTACTGGCAGCAGCTCGAGAAGGGCGCCATGACGCGCGAGGAGATCCTTGTCGGGCGATTTGACGCGCTCTTTCGCGAGCGCGGTGTGGATTTCCCGGGAAAAACGGCCCAGGATCTGTACGAGGAGTATCTGTGCCGGGGACATTTCTTTATGCCCGGGGCCGAGGCGCTTCTGGAGGAGCTGAAAGGGAAATACCCGCTCTATCTGCTGTCAAACGGCAATGCGCGCGTACAGGCCGCAAGGCTCAGAAGTGCCGGGATCGCGCCGTATTTCGGGGACATTTTCATCTCAGAGACCATGGGCGTCGACAAGCCGAGCCTCGCGTTTTTCGAGACCTGCTTTGCCCACATCCCCGGCTTCGACCCCGGGCGGGCGCTGATGGTCGGGGACAGCCTGAGCTCCGACATTCTCGGCGGGCAGCGGGCCGGACTGCGCACCTGCTGGTATAACTACCGCGGCCGCCCCGGCGATCCGGCCATCCAACCGAGCTTCACGATCACGGATCTCGCCGAGCTCCCGCCGCTGCTCGAAAAGCTGGCGGCGGAAGAGTAGAATACATTTTTTATGGCTATCGGTTTCAGACGGCCTGATTTAAAATCGTAGGGGCGGCAACCTGCCGCCTGCGCGGTATAATTGTTTTTTTCACGAATAAGTAGGGCGATTTCGTACAAGGATATGAGTTCGCCCTTCAGTTTATTATGATATTGCATTTCTGCGCGGGCGGCTAATAGCCGCCCCTACGATAAAAACCGCAATTCAGACTATTTTCACTGCTTTCTATTGGCAATTAAAATAAAATCTGATACACCACCATCAGCACGATCCCCGGTGCGCCAAAGAGCGCGGAGATCAACAGCGTCAGCCAGTTGAGCTCGATCCGGATGCCGACAAAATCGCCGAAAAAGTTCACGAGCCACAGCAAGACCAGTCCGATGATGGCGTTCAATACCAGCTTGAGGAGCTTTTTGATTGGTGCGGCTAAAATGCGGATCAAGGCAATGACGCCGACGACAACAGCCGCCAGCATCACGAGACTGGATACGATCTCCAAGGCAATCCCTCCTGAGTTGGACACATTTTCCAGTTTATCTTTTCCGCTTTGGTTCATACTATGCAATGGACGAAGCGGCAGGCGCGACAAAGAGACAGCGCCACGGATGATATCGAATATCCCGTCGGATATAGAGATACATCCAAACGGCCGATTTGTCAAGCGGCGGAGCCGAACTTCCTGACGGCTCCGCTGCGGGCGGGCCGGCGATCGCCGGCCCGCCTTGTCGTATATATGACCTGTTCTGATTATGCCCTATCGTATAAGCTGTACGCAAAGGAAAAAGACTCCGCGGCGCAGGCCTGAGCCGCAAAGCGAGGTGTTGATTTTTCCACCATTTTCAGGTATGATATAACTAAGGTTTTCAAGCATATTATACTATTCTCCAATAGAAAGCTTCAATTCTTCCTGGCCAGAATTGCGCCATACTTCGTCAGCGACCTTGACAATACACAAAGTATTCTCTGCGGTCGCTTCCTCGTCTGACACAATTCTGCCTCAGGAATCTTTTGAAGCATCTTATTGGCGAAT
>CACXDT010000063.1 GCA_902766405.1 Oscillospiraceae bacterium | reverse complement strand
TGGTGAAGAAGAACAGGACGTCAGGCTCGGAGCCGGTCTCAAAGTCGGTCAGAACCTTGGCCTTCCACTCCTCGTTGGAGGTGGCGGAGCCGTCGTTGACCTTGTTGCCGGTGGAGGCCTCGTAGGCCTTGACCGCGGCTTCAAAGCTGCCGCGGTTGCCGTCGTCACCGCCGTAAGAGGTGACGACGTTCAGCGTCACGCCGTCGGCGTAAGCGGCAACGCCGAAGCTCAGGACCATGATCAGTGCCAGAAGCAGGGCAAGCGTTTTTTTCATGATTGCATTCTCCTTTTTGTTGTTGTATTCGTTGACATATCCTGTGAGATGTCTGTGATTTTATTATAGAGGAGAACGGGAAAAGGCGTGAGATTTGTTCTTGCTTTTTCTTGTCTTTTCTTGCCGCGTTTGAAAACGTAAACTATTTTGCCGAGGGGAAGCGCACGCAGGCGAGGATGCGGTCCGGCCCTGCCTGCAGGAGGGAGAGGCTTCCCTTGTCGCCGTACAGGAGGTCGAGGCGCTGCTTGACGTTGCGGATGCCCACCTGCCCGGACGGCTCCTTTTCGTTTAGCACGGAGCACAAAAGCGCCTGTGCCTGCCGCAGATCTTCGTCGCTCAGCGTCCCCTCGTGCTCAACCTCAAGCACCACAAAGCCGCCCTCTCTCCGGGCGCGCAGGCACATAAGCCCGCCGTGCCGCGCAGTGAGATCATGCTCCACCGCATTCTCCGCAAGAGGCTGCAGAATGAGGCGCGGCACCGGCTCATCAAGCATGGTCTCGTCGATCTCCCGCTCGATCACAAGCCGCTCACCCAGCCGCTCGCGGATGATGTAGAGGTAAGCGTCCACATAGCTCAGCTCCTCGCGCAGCGGGATCTGCCCCCGCCCATCGCGGTCGAGGGCGGCGTTGAGCATGACGGAGAGAGCTTCGATCATGGCGCTGACCCGCTCATCGCCGGATAGGCGCGCCTCCCAGTTGATGACCTCGAGGGTGTTATTGAGAAAGTGGGGGTTAATCTGCGACTGCAGGGCCTTGATGCGCGCCTGCTGCAGGGTCTGCTGCTCGAGGATGGAGCGTTCAAACTGGCTTTTGAGCTCCGAGGACATGGTATTGAAGTGGCGGTAGATGCGCTGAAACTCCCGGCTCCTGGGGCTTGCCTCGATCTGATAACCCCGCTCGCCGTCCTGAAGATGGGCGGTCGCGTCCACCAGCACTTCCACCGGCTTTGTGACGTGCTTGCGAAACAGGAGGATCATCACCCCCAGCAGCGGCAGCACCAGAAGCACCACCGCGAGGATAGCCGTCTGCAGTTCAGGCAGGTCCCGGAAGATATCAAAGGGTGGCAGGCTCGCGTCCAGCGTGAGCGTGTGGTCGGGCAGGTCTCCGGCAAAGTGAAAGGCATAGTTCTCTGCTGCAGTCCTGTCGGCTTCGCACAGACCGCCGGAATCCAGCGTGAGACCGTCAAGTGAGAGCCGCGCGTTGCCCGGCATGGCCTCCAGTGTTTCTAAGAGCGTGTCCCCGTCCACGAGCTGCACCACGCTCGCATAGGGCTGAAAGCGGTTATCCAGCAGATTGCGCGCGATGTAGAGGTCACCGTCGATGGCAAAGAAGCGGATGGCCGTGTCTGCTTCGCGCATGGCGTCCAGGATCACAGGCTCGGTGGAGCGGTGGTAGTTTCGCGGCAGACTGTAACCGCTGATGCCGCTGCTCATCACGTAGGGGTAGATGCCCACCTCGTTCCAGAAACTGATGAACACCGCCTTGTAGCGCTCCTCGCGCCCGAAGCTCTGGGCGAGATAGTCGTTGACGCTGCGGTAGAGCGCGGCCTTGTCCCCGTCCTGCTGCCATGCCCGGTAGGCTCCGCGCACCACGCCGTCATAGCTGACGGCCTTGGAGTCAGTGAAGGCCGTATTCAAATGGGTCTCAAACTGCTGGAGGGTGTATGCGGCGTCGGTCTCCAAGCGGCGGGTCATGTTGTTTTCATAGCTGTGGCGCAGCAGAAAGCCTGCCAGTGCCACGATCAGCCCCACCGGCACCACCCAGCAAAGCAGGATCGTGGTCACGAGTCTTGAACGCAGCGAGCGCATGGGCCGTGTATTTGGGGTCATGAAAAGACCTCCCTTGCAGGTAAGCGCGGAGAGCCCTGGCCCTCCGCGCGATATTTTATAGTTCCAAAAGCTCCCGCCACGCGGCGATAAGGGCGTCGGCGCGCTCTCCGCTCTCCGCCTCGGCCGCCATGCGCAGCAGCGGCTCCGTACCGGAGAAGCGGCAGATCACCCAAGCGCCGTCCGTAAACCAGAGCTTGACCCCGTCGCTGCGGTCGATGCGCTCGATGCCGTCGAGGGCGGGCAGCAGTTCCTTTTCAAACAGCAGCTCCTGCAGCTCGGCTTTACGCTCGGGCGTCATCGTGAAATCGGCTTCGCGGTAGACGAGTTCTCCGTACTGGTCGGTGATCTCTTTATACAGCGCGGAGATAGATTTGCCCGTCACCGCCAGCATCTCAGTCAGGAGCGTTGCGGCATAGATGCCGTCCTTGCCGGAGATGTGGCCGCGCACCGCCATGCCGCCGGAACTCTCACCGCCGATAACGGCGTCGGTCTCGCTCATCTTGGCGGAGACATACTTGAAGCCCACTGGCACCTCGTAGCACTGCTGGCCCAAGCCCGCCGCCACGCGGTCGAGCAGATGCGTGGTGGAATTGTTGCGCACACAGGGGCCGCGCCAGCCGCGGTACTTAACCAGATAGTAGTAGAGTAGCACCAAAAGCGTGTTTGGATGGATGAAGCCGCCCTTCTCGTCGATGACGCCGAGCCTGTCCGCATCGCCGTCGGTGGCAACGCCGAGATCGCAGTAACGGTCCGTGACGAAATTGGAAAGCTGCACAAGGGTGCGGGCGTTCGGGGCCGGGAGCTTGCCGCCGAAGAGAGTGTCGTGCCGGTCGTGGATGACCTCCAGATCGCAGCGGCAGGTCATGAGGATGGTGCGCAGGCAGGTCTGGCTCACACCGTACATGGGGTCGAGAGCGATGCGAAGCCGCGCTCGCTTGATGGCCTCGGTGTCCACCAGTGCGAGGATGCTGTCGATGTAGTCGTTTGCGGTGTTGTCCTCCCGTACAAGGCCCTGTTGCAGCGCCTCGTCGTAGTCGAGGCTTTGGATGGCGGCCTCGTCGATCTGGCTGAGTTCGGCTTCGATGCGGTTCGTGACGGACTTGTCCGCATCGCGTCCGCCGCGGGTGAAGACCTTCACACCGTTATACACAGCGGGGTTGTGGCTTGCCGTGACCATGAGGCCATAGGGCATGTCCATGGTCTTGACCGTGTACATGATGAGCGGAGTGGGGGAGGAGCGGTTAATCATCAGCACGCGGTAGCCGTTCGCGGTAATGACCTCCGCCAGCCAGTGGGCCGACTCCTTGGAGAGAAAGCGCCGGTCATAGCCGATGCAGAGCTCGGATCCTTTTAGCCCATCCTTGTCCATCAGGCGGCACAGCCCCGCCGCCAACAGGCGCAGATTTGCCTTGGTGAAGCCGTCTGCGATGACAGCGCGCCATCCGCCGGTTCCGAATTGCAGCATGTTTGCTCCTCCTTATCCCATGATGACTTCCACGCGGCAGCTCCTGCCCGCCGGAAGCACCGGTATCCTATCTGCCTCTTTCCCGTCCACGCGAACAGAGCGCACGCCCTTTTCCACACCGTCCGGGTTTAAAACATGAATGTCGTAGGCTACCCCGCGCCAAACGCGGTGAACGGAGAATTCACGCCAGTCTGCCGGGATGCAGGGGTCCACCGTCAGGCAGTCGAACTCCGGGCGCACGCCCAGCAAATACTGGGTCGCCGCAAAGTAGGCCCAGCCCGCCGAGCCCGTCATAAACGGGTGGTGTGCCCGGCCGAAGGCCGTGTGGTCGCGCCCCGCAATGAACTGGCAGTAGGAATAGGGCTCTGCCCTGCGGATCTCGATTTTGTCGTTCTGCAGCGCCGGGCACAGGGCGTTATAGAACTTCATGGCTCTGCCGCCGCGGCCCAGCTTTGCCTCAGCCACCCACGCCCAGGGGTTCGGGTGGCTGAAGATCGAGCCGTTTTCCTTGAGGCCGGGGTAGACCCGCGTCACAAAGCCGATACCGTCGTCGGGTTTCGTGTAGCAGGGGGCGTTTAGCATGAG
The DNA here is from genome assembly GCA_902766405.1 of Oscillospiraceae bacterium. GTDB lineage: Bacteria > Bacillota > Clostridia > Oscillospirales > Oscillospiraceae > Limivicinus. Next base: position 3,302 of record CACXDT010000063.1, on the reverse strand, counting down.
TCCATATTCAGTATACAGGTTTTCGTCCACGCTGTCCATGGCGGAAATACCCTGTTCCCTTGTCGCGGCACCCGAGATCACCGCCCAGGTGTTGGACTCCATGTGCACGCGGCCTTCCGTGTCCGCCTGTGTGCCGATCCTGCGGTTATCGGCGGTGATGCCGCGCAGGAACCACTTTCCGTCCCACAGGACCTCCCGGCACACGCGCTTCACCTTTCTGGCAATTTCCCGATAGTGCGCGGCGTCCTCGGATCTTCCGAGGAAACGGGCGAGCTGCACGAAGTTGTCCAGCGCCCAGAGGTGCAGAAAGCTCACCATGGCGCTCTCCCCGCCACCGAGATTGAGGCAGTCGTTCCAGTCAGCGCGCAGTCCCTTGCAGATGCCGTTTTGCCCCACCTGCCGCGCGGAAAAATCGAGGATGCGCTTTAGGTGTTCGTAGACCGTCCCCGCGCCGCCGTCCGCATAGGTGACAGCTTCGTCAAGGAAGGAAAACTCCCCGGTCTCGCGCACATACTGTACCACCGCGCTCACAAGCCAGAGCGCGTCGTCGGCGCAGGCGTCCTCCAGCCCATGGACGATCTGACTCTTGTCCGGCGTGGGGATCACGGTGGGGGAACGGAAGGACTGCCGCTCCGTCTCCGGCTCAAACCAGCGCGGCTCAAAGAGATGCAGACCGTAGCCCTCCTGCGTCAGCGCGCGCAGCAGTTCCACGATGCGGCTGCGGCACTTTTCGGGATTGGAGTGGGGGACCGTCATCGCGTCCTGTGCCGTGTCCCGATAGCCGAGACCGACCCGCCCACCGACCTCGATGAAGGAGGTGAAGCGGGAGAACATGACGTTGATCTCACTCTGGTAGAGGTCCCAGATATTGAGCTCGGTGTTCATCCCCTCGTTCGGGGTCAGCACTTGCAGGCGGGAAAGCTTCTCGTCCCAGAAGCGGGCAAGACGGGCAAAGTCTAAGTCGGCACGCTCAGCGTTGTATTTTTCCCGCATAGCCTTGCCGGCTTCAATGCCGCCCTCGCCCAGCAGGAAAATGAGCCGCGTCTCTTCGCCCGGAGCAAGCGTCACCTTTTTCATGAGGCAGCCGCAGTGGTTGCCGCCTTTCTCAAAGCTGCCGGAGCAGCGGCCCGACTCCAACGCGAGCGGGTTTCGCTCCGTGCGGTAGGGGCCGAGAAAGCAATCACGCAGGCAGTCAAAGCCGTCTGGCTCAAAGTCCGCGGTAAAGAACTGATAACCGTCTTCTTCGTAGTATAGGTCGTGCTCGATCACCCCGTCCTCGAAGCGGCTTCCGGCGGCGTAGAGGCTCATCTGAAAGTTCTGGTTGTCCATCGCCACATGGTGGAAGCTGAACTCTACATAGGAAAAGACCGAGAGGGTGCGGGGCTTTCCGCTGTCGTTTCGAAGGTGCAGGTCCCAGATCTCCACGGGGTCGTCCATTGCAACGAACAGGGTCTGCTCTGCGTCGATGCCGCTGTAGTCGCTGTGATACTTTACATAGCCCAGCCCGTGGCGGCAGGAAAAATGCTCCTTGGGCTTTCCCACCGGCTGCCACGACACCGACCAGTAATCCCCGTCCGCATCGTCGCGCAGATAGAGGTAGTGGCCTGGGGAGTCGATCGGCACGCCGTTTGCGCGAAAGCGCGTGACGCGGTGATACTCGGAGCTTTTATAGACGAGATAGCCGCCCGCCGTGTGGTTGAAGACGCCCATCATATCCTTGGTGCCGATGTAGTTTGTCCATGAGACCGGCAGGTCCACCTGGTCGATGATGTACTCGCGTTCAGTATTATCAAAACGTCCATACTGCATAGCTTGCCCCTCCCATCTTTTTCTATATTATTATACAATGATAAAGCGAAAGGAGATAGATTCATTTATGTTTCTTCTTGTCTAATTTTGCTGTACATAATCGAATCCTGACAACGGCGCAGTCAATCGGGGAGACGAATAAGTGCTGCTTGTGGTGTAATGGTTATTTGCGGTGCAACAGATGCTGTCCGCCCACATTCGCTGAAAGGGTATGCTGTCCTGCGCGGACTTTTCTTTGCGGTTCTTGCGGTTTGCCTTTGCGATTGCCGCCTGAATCGCTTTCCTGTTTGCGCGGGACAGCTTGTTTTTGGACAATAGCAGGTGACTCCTTATCCGGATTTTGCTGCCGTTTGATCACGGCATAGAAATTGTTTGTACGAAATGAATGTTCATAGGGGTGCGGGAGAGATCAACATTCATATTTTCATAGCTTTCGTTTTTACGTTCAATATGACGTTCGGATTTCCCGATACCTGTTTTTGTGTGTTGCTCGACGCGGGTAACAGAGTAATTCTTGTTGTTTATAGGCTTTCGCTTCCTTTCTTCATAACGGTAGGACAGGGCGCGGTTACACAACTTTTTCAAAGTGTGTAACCCATTATCACACTTTCATCCCTGGGGGCTGCAAAGTGCCGTGGGCTCTCCGAGGGGGAGGCCGGAAGCATCTCCGCATGCTGCGCTCTGATGCTCCCGGAGAGGCGCTGCCCCTGCTATCTGCGGATAGCTCCCCGGCAGGGAGAGCCCTTTGAAAAGGGCTCCCTGCCCCCCGCCTAAACTTCGTGTGGCGCAACGGGTGTGCAGCCCGTGACGGTCCGTGTCGAGTCTTCCAGCTTTATGGCATAGCCGAAATGGAGAATGCCCTGAAAAAACTGAAAATCCTGTTCAACCAGCTCTGCGAATTTGCCATGAAGAATGCTACTGGACGCCACTCATGGAGAGCCTCGGATTCGAGCATAAGCCGCACGATACCCGGCATACCTGCATCTCCATGCTGGCGGAGGCTCACGTGGATCAGACCATGATCAAGAAAATCGTGGGTCATGCCGGGGCTATGGCACTCACCGAACGTGTGTATACCCACCTTGACACCGAGGCATTGGTGGAGGCCATCAACAAAATATAAGGATTAGGCTTGAAAATGGCAAGAATAAAAAACAGGAGATGCTCTCCTGATGGACAACATCTCCTGTAGAATTCAGTTTTCTATGCTGTGATTTTTGTTGCCTACTTGCTTCCTACCTGCTCCTTATTCACCGAAACAGGTCACGATGCAGGGCAGATCACAACATCAAAACAAGCGTATTTCCCGCAAATAAACGTCCAAAGACGTACTGAAATGCGGTGAAATTTATCTCTTGGTGAACCGAGGTTAACGCTTGCTGAACTGAGGAGCGCGGCGGGCGGCTTTGAGGCCGTATTTCTTACGCTCTTTCATTCTCGGGTCGCGGGTGAGGAAGCCGGCGGCCTTGAGGGCGGCGCGGTAGCTTTCATCG
>CACXDT010000062.1 GCA_902766405.1 Oscillospiraceae bacterium | reverse complement strand
TGCCGGTGGTGGGACTCGAACCCACACGGTGTCGCCACCAACGGATTTTGAGTCCGTCACGTCTACCATTCCATCACACCGGCCTATTCCTGATGCAGTATACCGTACTTTCCGGAAAATTGCAAGAAGAAAATACGCACACACGCGCCGCGGACAGGCCCGTTCGGGCCTGGCGCGGCGCGTGCATTAGATGCTTCCCGTTAGTATTACGCTCTCGTCAGCAGAGCACCGAGCGTATCGCGCCCGGCCTCGCCGTCGACCGCGAGCTGATAGTGCCGCTGCGCGCTGCGGACAGCGGCGAGCGTATGGGGACCGAAGTCCCCGTCGGCCCCGTCTGGGCCACAGGAGCAGTTCCGCCCGATCAGCAGCAGCTGCAGCGCACGCACATCCTCACCCGTCATGCCGCGCCGCAGCGTACGGATCGCGACAGCGGTGTCGGGATCCATGCGCGGCGAAGTCTCCGCAGACTCGGCATCGGCTGCGCTGTCGATCTCCCCCGCCGCACTGTCGCCGACATAGCGCAGGCAGCAGTCCCAGGGGAAGGCGTAAAACGCCCCCATGCGAATCTCCCGGCCTGTCTGGTCGCCGGACTCCGGGTGCCCGTCTGAGGTGCTGGCCCAGACCATCTGTCCGTTGCCCAGCGACATGGCCACATGACTGCGCTCGTTGAGCAGGATATCCCCCGCCGCGCAGCCGCTGCCGGTAGCGAGATTCACCAGCGCGCTCACATCGGCAAAGCCGCATTTGAGGAACGCCGTCTTCATATTGCCCGTATAGCTCGCCCCCGCGTCGCGCACCGGCACGCCGGCCTGCTGCCAGACGTGGATCAGGAAGCTCGAACAGTCGTAGTCCGGCCCCCAGCGGTTCACCTGGCTGTAGCCGTGCGAAGGATCGTTTGCCATCTCAACGGCCAATGCGACCGCGGATTGGATTTTTGACATCAGATTCCTCCCGAAATGTCGATATATTCTGTTTTTCGTACGATTATATTCGTTGTTCAGTTCTGGTTGACCTTCAGCCGCCAGGCGGCGGTATCGCCCTGGCCCTCGTCGGTCCGGCCAAAAACCGTGACGCTGCCGTCGGCAAGAACAACAGCACTGTGCGTACCGCCGGCGGCAACTGCCACGGCGTCAGTGACCCCGGACAGATCATAGGCATCCCCCGCGCGGAAAAAGTACGGCACGATCCGTCCGTCCGTATCGAGCGCGAGCACGCAGGTGCCGGAGGCCGAAACGCTGACAAGCCCCTCCTTTTCCGGCAGGCCGGGCACACTGCCGCGCAGTGACCCGTCCGGCATCACGGCCGCGGCATAGCCGCTGTTGATGGCAATAGAAGCGGCACCGTTGAGCTCGTCGCAGCCGGAGAGCGCCGGCCAAGTCCACACCGTTCCGTCGGCGCGCAGCACAGCCAGGTTATAGGACCCCGCGGCGATCTGAACAATGCCGTTCCAGCTCTCTATCTCCGAAAAGTCGCCGTAACCCGCGCACAGCACACACCCGTCGCCCGTCAGGCCATAGCTCGCGTAATTCGAGGCCGCCACGCTGACCACATTGCTCCACGCCGCCGTCTCGCACTGGCCCTCCGTGTTGCGGCCGACCGCGCGGACTGTGCCGTCGGCGCGCAGCAGCAGCGTGTGGTAGGCGCCGGCCGCCACAGCCACCAGATCACGCTCACCGGCCACATTGCACTGTCCCCAGCTGTTATCTCCGCAGGCCAGGGCAGAACCGTCGGCGGCAAGCCCCACCGTGTGATAGAAGCCGACTGCGATGCTCTCCTGGCTCAACTGCGCACGGCGGGCGTTCAGCTGCAGATTCAGTTCCACAGTCTCACTGCTCATGCCGCGGTAGGCATTCAGCGCCTCTTCGGCATCGGAAAGGCCGGTGACGGCGCGGGCAATATTTCTCAGATGCTCAGGCGCGTCGGCGTACTCCCCTGCCAATGTCAGCTGCGCTGCAGCGGCGTTCAGATCCCCGGCGTTCTCCAGTTCCAGCGCCCAGGCATAATGACAGGCCGCGCAGCGGTCAGCCGCGTCCGCATAGGCTCCGAGCGCGCGGAAGGCCTCCAGCGCCCCCTCCCAGTCGCCGCGGCTGTACAGAGCTTCAGCGGCCTGATAGTCGCAGAGCCTGACCATCTCGACCGCGTCGAGATAGTCCCCCGCCGCGGCAAAGGCCGCACGGGCACCGGCGGTGTCGCCCGCGCGCAGCAGCGCCTGGCCATCGAGATAGTCACACTGCGGAAGATAGATGCTGCGCTGTGCCTCGTCGCTCAGCTGTTCGATCCGCCGCCGGGCCAGCGCGGTGTCGCCCGCGGCAATGGCAGCCTCCACCCGGCCGATCCGCCAGTCCGGGAGCTTGCGGGAGAGCCAAATCCCCCCATACACCGCCGCCGCGAACACAAGCGTCGCCGCCAGCAGCATTCCCGTCACGGTCCGGCGGAGGCGGTTTGTCTGATTCTCTTGCATATAGGATGCCTCGTTTCAAAACCGAAAATAGATAAACGGATTATAACTCTGGCCGATCAGAAAGACGACCGAGACGAGCAGCAGCGCCGGCGTCAGCACCAGAGAGAGAGCCTCATTGAGCTTCTCCGGCAGTCGCTTCCGGATGGCCGGAACCGTCGGCAGACTCAGCAGCCAGGCCAGCAGCGGAAAGACGGTCCAGGTGCGCAGCACCGAAAACGCGGTGGTGTCGATCCAGCCCGTCACTCCCAGGCCGACCAGCGCGCCGAGGTGCCGCACCAGCTGTGTCATGTCCACCTCATAGAAGATCACCCAGCTGATGAGCACCAGCAGCGAGGTCCAGACATATTGCAGCAGCTTTGGCGCGGTGAGCAGCGCGTTTTTCAGCACAAAGCGCTCCAGCAGCAGGATCAGGCCAAAATAGAGACCCCACAGCACAAAATTCCAGCTGGCGCCGTGCCAAAGGCCGGTCAGCAGCCAGACGATCAGTGTGTTGACAATGGTCCTGGCCGTTCCGGCGCGGCTGCCGCCGAGAGGGATGTAGACATAGTCGCGGAAAAAGGCGCCAAGCGACATATGCCAGCGCCGCCAGAATTCGCCGACGGTCTGAGAGGCGAACGGGAAATCAAAGTTCTCCTTGTAATGAAAGCCCAGAGTCCGCCCAAGGCCGATCGCCATATCCGAATAGGCCGAAAAATCAAAATAGAGCTGCAGTCCGTAGAGAAACGCGCCCATCCACGCCCCGGCAACGGTCCACCCCGCCTGTCCGAGCGCGAGCTCCTCAAGCGCCTGGCCGCAGAGATTCGCCAGCAGTATCTTTTTCGCCAGTCCCTTGACAAAGCGCTGAAAACCGGCGGTGAAGTCATCAGGCAGCACCGTACGCTGCCGAAGCTCGGGCTCGATGTCGGCATACTGGACGATCGGGCCGGCGATCAGCTGCGGGAAGCAGCTGACATACAGCAGCAGTTCGAGCGGTGAGTCCAGCGGTCTGGCCTTCCTTCGGTAGACATCCACGGTGTAGGTCAGAACCTGGAAGGTATAAAACGAGATGCCGATCGGCAGACGCGGTGCTGTCATGCGCCAGGTGACGCCGATCAGCGCAGCCACAGTGTTGACAAAGAAGGCTGAATACTTGAAGTACGCCAAAAAGCTCACCGAGGCCAGCACACCGAGCGTCAGCATCCGGCGCCGTCGGTGATGGCTCGCGGTATGTGTCAGCGCCCGGGCGCAATAGAAATTGACCAGCGTGGAGAACAGCATGGCCAGGATCCAAACAGGCTCGCCCCAGCCGTAAAACAGCAGCGACATGGCCACCAGCACGCCGTTGCGCCAGCGCCAGTCGGGGATGATGAAATACAGCAGATAGAGGACGGGCAAAAACAGGAACAGAAAGCTCAGACTGGAAAAAACCATGGCTCCGCCCCCTTATTCGTGCAGATACGTCCGCAGCTTTGCCTGCAGATCGTCGCCCCAGACCATGGAATTTGTGCTGTAGACAACATACACGTCATCCACACCGTAAGCCGCCATGTAGTCGGCAATGCTGCCGCCGGCATCCGCTTGCGAATAGAACAGCCGCCGCACATCGGTGGAAATGATCTGATCGTAATACGGAGCAATGTAGGTCATCATCGGCGGGGTAAAACAGTCTCCGACAAAGAGCGCCGTGCGTCCCGTGTGAAAGCCCGTTTCAATCAGCCGCCAGGGGCCGTAGTGACCGCCGAGGAAAGCCTCGTAGCCGCCCGGGAATTTGATAAACAAGCCGTCGCGCCGGTTCGTCAGATGGTCAAGAAAATAGCTGCGCGCCGGGGTGACCGGCTCCATGATCTCGATCACGTCGCTCCCGTAGCGCATACCGCTGAGCGTCTCGCGCGTCACGGCCTTGCTGTAGAGCATCGTGGACAGGTGATAGCGGTACTGCCCATAGTCCACCGCCGGAACCCCCTGCAGCTCCATCAGCGTGTCTACCGTCAGGCTGGCGCTGATCGGATGCCAATGGTAATCCGTCGCCGGGTATAAATTTTCCACGCCAATATAGGGCGACAATATGTCGCAGGCATCGAGAATCGTCACGCCCTCGGCCACAAGGGGCTGCATCAGCTCATCCACATCGCTGCCCCAGCCGACATAGCGGTCCTTTTTCACGATATTGCGGTATACCTCAGAAACCTGAGGATTGAGGAAAAACACGCGGCCGTCCTCAGGGAGCTCCGCGCGAAAGAGATTCAGAATATCGGCCAGATTTGTCAGCGACGCGGCCGGATAGCTGAACAGCGTCTCCCGTCCTCCGTCGTCCGTCACCAGCCACAGGGAGGCGTCGTGCTCCGCCTCGCGCAGCGGCAGCGCGGCAACAGCGGCGTCTGACGGGGCTACACTGAGCTCCGGCGTCTCAGATACGGGCTCCGTCTGTATGCCGGTTGGTACGGCCAGAGTGCTCTCAGCTGTCGCTGCCGGCTCTGTCTCACCGTCGGCCGGCTCCTCCCAGAGACGATCCGCGGCGACGACGCCGGTCTCCGGCCCGTCGTCCGGCAGCGCGAACACACCGAGCAGATGGGTGTTGAAGTCGGAGGCCTGCTTGCGGAAGAAAAAGCCGTCCGACAGGAAGGCCTCAAACTCCTCCATAAAGCGTCCCGACAGCACGCTGCTCACCGTCAGCTCCGGAAAGCCCTGCAGCAGGCGCTTTTCCGTCTCACTGACGCGCTCGGCCCTGTCCACAAGCAGCAGCTCCGCCGCGCCGACGCAAAACAGCGACAGCAGGCAGAGATAGCTCAGCAAAAATCCCACTTTCTTTTTCATCGTCTCAGTCCCATCGGTTAATACTATCGAATGATGTATCAGTATACCAAGCTTTTCCTTTAGATACAAGAAAAAGATCGTAAATCAGCTGAAATTGCCTGATGAATGAGGCTTCGCCCTCTCACAGGGTAACGGGCGGGCCATTTTTAACCCGCCCGCGCCGATCATCACTTGGCGTTCTTCTCCTCGAACTCCCAGATCACGTCCAGCATCTCCTCGCGGTGGCGCAGTACCTCGGCCACGCAGGCGGGCACCTCGACCTCGACGCCGCGCTGGATCTGCCAGGTGCGCTGGTTGACGCGCACAAACACGTCCTCCTGGTCGCTGCGCTCGCGCGGGATGCGCAGCTTTACGAGCTTTTCCGCCTCGGGCGTGACAGGGGTTTTCTTTTCAGCCATAGTTGAGTCCTCCTTAGTTCTCCGCGGCCGTGCCGAACTTGGCGCTGGCGCTCTCGACACGGATCAGGTACTGGGGGATCAGGATCTCGGCGGTCTTCAGGCCCTTCCAGCCGACGCTCGAGCGCTGATCCAGCGGGTCAGCCGTACCGGCCGAGCCCTTCTGCTTGACAATGGTCTCAAGTCCGCCGCCCTCGACCTCGGTGGTGCCGTAGGCGTCGGCGCCGAGGAACAGCGTGCCGAACACCGCGAGGTTCGAGGCGTTCTTATAGATCTTCGCCTCGCTGGTCTGAACGAAGCGGACGCCGGCCAGGCGGCCGATCTCGCCCTCGTAGAGGTTGTCGGGCGCGCCGTACTTGTTGGCGTCGATCCACTCGCTGTCACGCATCAGGTCGTAGGCCGCGTAGGGGTGGATGATGGCGATATAGCTGCCGTCAATGGTCGGGGCGTTCAGCGCGCGCAGATTGGCGACGGCGCGCTGCACAAGCTCGACCGTCAGCACGGCGGTGCTGTCGAGACCGTCACGCGAGGTGACCTCGACGGGAGCGCCGTCGACCCACTTCTCGGCGTACATGACGTTGGTGCCGCTCTGCAGGACGTTGCGCGTCACGGTGTCGAGCGTCAGGCCGGCCTGGCGGCCCAGCAGCTTTGTCGCCTCGAGCACGGTGTTGTCCACGGCCGTCAGCTCCAGCACGTCGGACTGGGTGATGTAGTCGCCGTACTGGTTGACCGTGGCCGTCACGGTGCTGACGGTGAGCGCCCTTCCGTCGGGCGTGACGCCCTCGGTCAGCGGGGTCGTGGCCTTGGGCAGGGCCGCGAACTTGCGGAACTCGATGGTCTTGCCCTGGCCGGCCGGGATCGGCCGCTTCTGGGCAAACTGGTCGTGCACCAGGTTGGCCCCGGCCTCGTCGATCAGCGAGAGGTCGTAGAAGGTCTTCATTTCAGGCGACAGACTCGCCTGCGAAGTCACCTGCACGGCAAAATGCTGAAGATCAATGGTAGGATTCATAAAGTGGCTCCCTTCTAATAATTGGATTTCTTTGGGGAAAGGTCAATCAGAATGTGATCTTCTCCCCGCGCATGGCGCGGCGGGCGATCTCGCGGCGCTCGGCCTTGGTCAGGCTGCGCGGATCGGACTTGACAAGCGCGGCGCCGTTTGTGCTCAGCCCGTTCTCGCCGGGGCGGCCGCCGCGCGCGGCCAGCGCGCCGAGAATGCGCCGCTCGGTCTCGCGGGCCGCGTAGCGCATGCCGCTCTCGAGGAGTTCGTTGCGGTGCACGACCTCGTAGGCCGTCTCCACCGGCAGCCCGGCGGCGAGGAGCTGCGCGAATTCCTCGTTCGCCGTCTCGCGCGAGAAATCGAAGTCCGGCACCGTCTCGCGCAGCGCCTCAGCCTGCGAGAGCCACTGTGAAACGATGGCATCTGCCGCGCCGTCGCCATTGTTCTCGCTTTCGCGGTCAGCGCCGTCGGTCTCCGTCGCCTCGCTGTGCCCCTCGGCGGGACGTGTGTCCGCCTCCTCCGCATCCTCGGCATCCAGCGCGCGGCTCAGACCCTCGATGTCCCCCGGATCCACGCCGTAGCGTGTGCACAGCCTGTCGAGCAGAGGGTCGAGGATTTCCAGCCGTTTAAGCTTACCGTCGGTTTTGCGGAAGCGGCTCTGGAGCAGATGGCGGATCTCCCGATCGTAGAGATCCTTATACTCGCCTTTGATCAGGGCGCGAAACATCTCCTCGCGCTGCTGCTCCGTCAGCGGCGCCGAGGACGGGGCGGCGGCAAGCCCTTCGGCCACGGCCACGGCGGCGCTGCCGCCTCCCTCCCCCTGCCCGGCGGCGGCAGGGGCGCTGCCCGCGTCTCCCCCGGCTGCGCTGCCGCCCTCGGCGAAGCGCTGGATATCCAGGGGAAATCTTGAAACATCAAACATATTTGACTCCTTTCCGTCCGCTGAGCGGACGAGACTTGATGGGAACACCGGCGGCTCTCACCGCAGGTGGACGTACGACGGATAATGCTCTGCCAGCAGCGCCAATCCGGTTCTGACCGTGTCGAAGCTTTGGGCGAGTGAGGCGCGGTACGTCTCGCGCGCCCGCACCTGGATCCACAGCTCACCCTCGCTCTCGCGGATCAGAGGGCGGTCAATGAGTTCGCCATCGGCGTCCATGCGGCGCACCACGGCGGCGAAGGTATAGCCCAGGGTACTGACCGCCGCGCAGATGATGTCCCTGCCGCTTGGCGCATAGTTCGCGTGGCCGCGGATGTGCAGCGCATACGCGCCGCGCTCCGGCTGGGATCGGAAGTTGATGTCAATCATAGAGCATTCACCGCGGCGTCGCGGTCTCGTTGGCCTGCTGGCGGGCGCGGTCCTCCCTGCTGAGCTTAGGGAGCTCGACTCTGCGCTGGCGTGCCGTTGACAGCTCGGGAATGCCGCTCTCCATGGCCGCGCGGTACTCCTCGGCCTGTCGGCGGATCGAGGCCATCAGCTCCTCCTTATGGGGAAAGTCCATCATCTGAAGGCAGCTGAGCGCCTGGTCGGCGCGCTGCGGGTTGAAAAAGCCCGCGCTGTAAAACTGCAGGGCCAGCTCGTTCTGGCTCATGCGCGAATAGGGGCTTGCGCGCTCGGGCGTGACCTCCAGATCGAAGAGCGGCACGCGGTAGCCCACATCCACGCCGTAGAGCCGCGGTACGCCATCGACGAGCTCGCCCTGGGGCTGGGGCCGCAGTCCGACGTTTGAATACTCGACGAACTCCGTCTCTCCGCCCTCGCCCGCGATGCGAAAGCAGCGGGCCGTGTCATAAAACTGGCGGATCAGCTCGATAACGAACAGACCGAGCTTGCGGAAGGCCCGGTAGCCGGCGCGGTTGTGGTCGCGTGAGAGCTTGCCGCCGGCCTCCTGGATCGCCGCGATGGCCGAAGCCGCCGTCACACCCGCCGGCGCGCCTCCGGTGTTGACATCGCGGTTGCCGGTGGTCTCCTTGAGCTCCTGGATCTTGTCGCGCAGAATGGCGAGATAGATCTCCGGCAGCGGATTTGTCGGGATCGGCATCACGCTGTCCATGCCCAGATTGCCGTCGACGTGCACGAAGTCGCGCGTCACGTCGGCGTACTCGTCCTCGTTCACCGCGCCGTCCGAGCGGATAAAGTGCCTGGGCCGCGCGTTGAACAGCAGGTTTTGCAGCATGGCCTGGTCGGCGCGGTCGATATACTCCTGGGTTTTCTTGCCGACGTCGATATAGCTGAAGCCGCAGGGGCTGCCCTTGCATTTGAACATCGGGTCGAAAACAAAGGGGTAGCGCCCATGGTCGTACCAGCCGTTGGGATAGGCCTCGGGCTCGTTCTCGGTGGCGAAGATGGGCTCCGGCTGCCCCGCGACGAACTTGCAGTAGTGCAGCACGGTGCGGCCGTTCTGCCGCTTTTTGTAGTACCAGTCGACGAGCACCGACTTGCCCGAGGTGTCCACCGCGTCGTCATAGACATAGCGCGCCACGTCCATGATCTGGCCGCCGAGCCTGCCGGTGAGCTGCGGGTACGCGCTCTCGAGCACCTCGTTGTCGCGCAGCGTGACGTAGAAGAGATTTCGGCTCTGCTGGATATCTGTAATCCCCGGCTCCCAGAACAGCGACAGGACATCGCACTCCTCGATGGCGATATCGCCGAGCCCGTTGAGGCGCTGCGGATCCCAGAACACGCCGTAGACGCCGGTGCCGGCGATCAGCTTGTTGTCGACATGGTCGGCGTAGAGCTGCTCAAAATCGTTCTGGTCGAGCACGACCGGGACGATGGCGCTCAGGAGTCTGGCCTCGCGGCGGTCACTCTCCTCGCGCGGCAGGATCGACAGGCGCGGGGTGTTGTCCATGGCGTCGGCGTGCTTGTTGGCAATCGCGTTGAACAGCCAAGGCGAGGTCGGCTCCACCTGCATCTCTCGCACGCCCTGCCCCCCATCCTCGGCTGAGGCGGACGCGCGCAGCGTGTCCCACTGGCGCAGCCGGTACCACTGCTGGTTCTGCACGATGCGGCGCTCTAAATTGGCCTTTCCCGCCTTGTAGCGCAGCAGGGTCTGCCATGCCGTATGGATGCGCTCGCCCCCGATCGGCAGCGAGAGCGCGGCATAGGCGTCTCTGGTCTCCGGCAGCCCGGCCTCGGCCGCGTCGCGCATGCTCGCCTCCAGGCTTGCCGCCACGGCCATGTCGCCAAGGGCGTTTGTGATGAAATCCAAGGCTTGTCCTCCTTTACCATCTGAATTCGCTTATTCCAGCAGCTCGAAGCGCCGGTGCTTGCCCGGTCCCTTCAGCTCGCCCACGCTCAGATCGAGAGCCGGAACGGCCGGTGCTCTCGCCTTTGCGCTTACACTCTCGGCGCGCGGCCGGATCGGGTGCGCCATCAGAAAATAGCGCGTCTCGTCGGCAACGTGATCCTCCTGGCTGGTGTCAAGATCCTCGCTGTTGTGCCTGTCGAAGAGCAATGTTGGGACCGTGCGGATGAAGGCCCGGCAGCTTTTGAACACATACAGCATCGGATAGCCGTTTTTATCAAAGCTCAGCCGGTAGTGCAGCTGCATCCAGCCGGGGATACGCTTGTTGTCGCCTGGCTCGAAGTAGATCCGGTGACGCGCGGCGATGTCGGCGATGCTGTCGCCGCGCTCGGCATCCCAGATCGCCGGGTCCGCCACGCCCGAGATATGCCGCCCCGCGAGCAGCGGATGCTCGGTCTCGAACCGTCTCAGCTCGGAGAACACCTTGTTCGGCTCCCAGCGCAGCCCCTCATTCGGCGTCTCGGTGCAGCCGTAATACTCTGCAATGCGGTAGACCACACCGTCGCGGTCGATGGCCCACCAGCCGCAGGAAAAAGGCCGGTTATAGCCCCAGTCGAAGCTGCGGTAGACGCGCCAGTCGGCGGGGATGGCAAAGGGCTCGATGACATGGCTGAACTGCCGGTTGACATAACCCTCTTCCTTGTCCACAAAGTCCTCGAAAAACTGGCCCTCGAACACATCCCACTGCCCGTACAGCCAGGCCTTGCGCAGCTTGGGCGGCAGGGCCTCCAGCTGGCGGATATAGTCGGGGTCGGCGTCCATCAGCGCCCTGTTGTCGGTGACGAGCGCCGGGATAAAGCTGTAGTCGCCGGGGTTCTCCCCGTCGCGGTAACGCCGGTCGATGAAGAGGCGCTTGACCCAGGCGTGGCCCTCGCTGCCGGGGTTGCAGGTCAGATAGATGCGCTTGGGAAAGCCGTTGACACCGCGGACGCAGGCCGTCAGCTTCTTCATGCGCTCCTCGCTCTGGTGTGTCGCCTCGTCGATAAAGAGGACGTCGGTCTCGGTGCCCTGGAAGCGCTCGGCGTCCTTGTCCGTCTCGCAGTAGCGAAACAGGATACGGCTGCCGTTGGGGAAGACGATGTGTTTCTTCGTGTCGTTGTAGACAGCCAGGCGCTCGCGCGCTTCCTCGTGGAAGCAGTGCAGCAGCGCGCACAGCGGCACGATATGGTTCTCCTGCAGCTCGGGGTAGGTGCGGCGCACGATCATCACCTTGATGCCCGGATAGCGCTCGGCGAGCAGCGCCGCCTTGACGCGCACGGCCCAGCTCTTCCCGCCGCCGCGCGCCCCGCCGTAGGCCACAAACTTGTGCCGATCCGTCAGAAAGAGGCGCTGCTTTTCGCTCGGCGGCGGCAACAGGAGCTGCGGCATTATTCACTCGCCTCCTCGCTCTCGCCGATAAAGGCGATCGTCAGCTGTCCGGGCGGCTGGTCGCTCTCGGCCCGGCGGTGCAGCACCTCAATGCGCGAGCGCTGCTCCTCAACGTCGAGCGGCTGCCTGTCGTAGCCGCGCAGCGCCGCCAAATCGCGCAGCGACATCGTCAGCCGGTGCAGGGCGGTCGTATCGTCGTCCTCAACCATGTCAACGGCGGCGATCACACGGTCGGCCAGACGGTCGACACCGGCCAGAAAGCGACGCTGCGCGTCCGGGGTCGGATCGCCGAGAACCTCGAGCTCCGGCTCCCGCTCGGCCTCCGCCGACAGCGCCGTTTCGGTCGGCGGCCGCGCCCAGCCCTCCCGGATGGCATGCGATCGCACTGTCGAATACGGCAGGTCATAGTGCCGTGCCAGCGAGCGCAGCGAAACGCCCTTTGCATACTCCCGCCGTACCCCGGCCCAGTCGATCTTGCCCTGCTGCGCGCGCATGCGCTCACCTCTCTTTCGCCGGTACAGAATAGCACGGACGAAGGGCGAAGCGAAATCCCCCTAACTGTGTCATGCCTGAAGCGCTCAGATCGAAGCTAATACTACTTACAAATAAGAAGCTTTAAAAAGGATTGCGAGGCAGAATTGCGCCAGACGAGGCGAAGACCGCAGAGCATAATGGAGAT
>CACXDT010000061.1 GCA_902766405.1 Oscillospiraceae bacterium | reverse complement strand
TTTGAGAGGAAAACGGAAGGAGCGTATAGGGAGCTTTCCTGGCTCTTCGGAACCGGGGAAGCGGACTGGAGCGAGTTTCGTTTGACGTTGCGAGGCGTCCCCTCGCGAGCCGAGTGCGCGCAGCGCCGTGCCTCTCCCCTAACTTTTGAGCCCCTCAGGGCTCAAAAGTTAGTTTTCAGTCTGCCATTCTCACCATGTCGCCGGATTTGACGGGGCGGCTGCTGGTCGTGATCACGAAGTCGCCGGTTCCGAGATCGCCGGAGACCGCGGAGTTGATATCGTCGCTTGCAAGAACATTCACATTCACACGCGAGGCGTAGTAGCGGTTGCCGAGCGGCGAGTTCTTTGCCTTGATGGCAAGAACAAAGCTGCCGTTCGTATCCGAGCGGATCGAGGAATTCGGCACGACAATGTCATAATTCTGGCTCTTCGAGCCGACGGAAAGCGTCAGCTCCGAGCCGGGGTTCACGTCGCCCGTTACGGTAAAATTCAGCTGCTTATTGGTCTGCGGGTTTTTCGGGTCGGTGCGGATCGACTCGAGCGTCGCGTTGATCTCGCTGCCCCAATAGTAGTTGGTCACCGTGGCGGTATCGCCGACGCGCAGCCGGCGCGCCTGCTCGTTCGTGACCGAGAAGGACAGCGCATAGCCGAGATCTGGCACCTCGATCGTGCACAGGATGCTGTCCTTTTCCGGCGTGCTGCCGGCCGTGAAATTCACCGCGTCGATCCGGCCGCCCACAGGGGCAATGATCTGGTTTTGCTCGCCGCCGGAGAGCTCCTCGAGCGTCTTCTTGGCCCTCTCGATCTGATAGGCCAGATCCTGCAGTGTCAGCGAGGTACCGGCCGCACTCTTGCTGTTGGTGATCATGCTGTTGTTGAGATTGGTCTCGAGGGTCTCGCGGGTCTTTTTGGCCTCTTCATAGGCCGCCTTGGCGTTGTTGTAGTCCGCGGCGTAGCCGCCGAGGAGATTAGTAATCTTGTCAAGCTCGGCCTGGGCTGCCTCGACGGCCGCCTGATACTGGCTGATGCGCGGGTCAGTCTGCGAGAGCGCTTCGAGCGCCTGCCTGGTTTTGGAGATTTCATCTTCAAGGGCCTGCATCTTCTTTGCGCCGATCTCGGTCTCGCCGCCGGTGATGAGGTTGAACACTTCGCGATTGTATTTATCGAGCCGATCGCGAAGCAGCACTTTTTCTTCGTCGGTCAATCCGTCGGTGATAATCTCAAAATTCTGGATATAAGTTTCATTGACCGGGGGTATCGTTGGCTCCGGTGTCGGCTCAAGGGTCGGCTCCGGTGTTGTCACCACAACGATCACCACCGGCGTTGTCGGCTCGGGGGGCGGCTCGGTCACTGTAGGCACGGAAGTCGGCTCGGCCGTTGCCTGCGGAGGCTCGGTCACTGTCGGCACAGAGGTTGGCTCGGTTGTTGCCTGCGTCGGCTCCGTGGCTGGCGGGTTCTGTCCCTCTGTCCCCACCGGCGTACCTGTCATCAGCAGATTGCCGCCGGTCGGCTGCTCCGGTGTAGTCTGTCCCTGTGTGGGCGTAGTCTGTCCTTCGCCCTGCTGTCCTTCGCTCTGCTGTCCTTCGCCCTGCTGCTCCAGCTCTGCGAGTGCGACGATCCGGTAGTTGGCGGCGGGCATAAAGCTCGGCAGATGAATCACGCCATCCATGGCCGCGTCGCTCCGGAATGCGACGGTACTGGCGCCGGTCGGCACCTGTCTGGTCACGGTCAGGCTGCCCTTGCGGTCGATGTTCTGCTGCAGCAGCTTGATCCAGGCATAGTACTCTTCCCGATCAGTGGCAACGTCCGCTTTAGCGCTCTCCAGGTCAGCTAAGGCTTTGTTCAAGGCCATCGTCTTTTCCTGAATCTCTGACTCATAAAACGCGAGGTCGGCGCCCTCTTTGCTTTTTGCCAGGTTATCGAGAGCCTGTTGCATAGCGGCCTGGGCATCCCTTTCGGCTTGCTTGGCACGATCAATGTTTTTGCGATCGGCTGTATAATCAAAGCTGGGCATGCTGACAGCCGTCTGATCGTAGCTCAGCTGCAGCTTGCGCAGATTTTCATTGGCCGCCTCCAGCTCGGCGCTGTCGCCGTCGCCGAGAATGAACAGCACGTCGCCCTGGCTGATCTCCTGGCCGCTGCGGATCATGACAGACTGGATCTTGCGCGTGGACGGCGCCTTGACCTGATAGCTCGCCTGCGCCGTCACGGTGCCGGTGCCTCGCACCCTGGCCGTGATGGCGCTGCCCGTGACATTCACGGTCGCAACCTCGGGCAGCGACCGGTTCATAATGGTATTGGAAAAGAAGGTCAACACCAGCAGCACCGCCAGAAAGACGATCGCCACGTTTTTGACCCATCCTCTGTTTTTTACCGAATTCTCCATTCGAGTTTCACTCTCCTATATTACCCTTTTACGCTGCCGGAGTTGGCAATGCCCTCGACCAGGTATTCCTCGCCGTGCAGGAACAGCAGCAGACACGGGACCATGTACACCGTGGCCATCGCAAACGCGAGCCCGATCTCCCCGCTGTTGATGCTTGAAAGGAAAACCGACAATGGCTGCGAGTCGGCGTCCTTTAACAGCACCAGGGGCTGCTCGACCATATTCCAGTAGTCGATGAACACCAGCAGGGCGATCGAATAGAGCGCCGCGCGGCACTGGGGCAGACAGACGCGCGTGAAGATCTGCCACTCGTCGGCCCCGTCCACCTTGGCCGCCTCGATCAGCGCATAGGGGATGCGGCGCATGAACTTGGTCAGCAGGAAGACGGAAAACGGGGCAAACATACCGGGCAATATGATAGACCAGCGCGTATTAAGGATGCCGAGCCAGTCAGACACGAGGTAGTTGGGCACCAGCGTGACCTGATAAGGCATCAGCATCAAAATGACATAGAAAAAGAAGATCGCGTCGCGCAGCTTACTGCGCCAGCGGGTGAAGCTGTAGGCCGCGACCGAGGCGATGGCGACCTGCAAAATCACGATCGGCACCACCAGCGCCACGCTGTTCCAGAATTTGATCAGGTACTCCGGGCTTTTGATGAGGCCCGACAGATACTGCTCGAGCGTAACCTTGTCCGGGATAAACTTGAGATTCACATGCCTGGACACATAACCGCCGGTGGTGGTGGAAAAGATCATGCCGTAGTTCGAAACGATCTCGCTCTCGGACATGAAGGAGTTCGTGATCGTCAGGACCGTGGGCAGCAGGAACAGCACGGCAAACACCAGGCACAGAAGAAAAATCGCGCCGCGGCTGAAATAGTGCTTTTTCTTCATCCTTCCACGTCCTTTCCGAACCAGTCCTCGGCCTTGAACAGCAGCGCGATCAGCACGACCATGACGGCGGCCATGACGACGGCCGCGGCCGAGAGCTTCTGGTAATCGAGCGACTCAAAGGTATTGTTCATGAAGTGCTGCAGCGTGTACAGCGTCTCATAGGGGTAAGCGCCGGAGAGAAGATATACCTCGCGGAAGATCTTGAAAGAATTGATGAGCGAGAGGATCGTGACAAACAGCACTGTCGGTGAGAGATAGCGCAGCTTGATGGCAAAGAATTTATACCACTCGCTCGCGCCCTCGACGTCGGCCACCTCTAAGAGCTCCCGGGGGATGTTGGCCAGACCCGACATGAACAAAATCATGTTGTAGCCGAGATTTTTCCACAAGAACAGCAGCAGTACGACGATCTGGCTGTAGTCCGACTGCAGCCAGTCGACAGCCCTGACGCCAAACACAGCCAATAACTCGTTCACCGTGCCGTTAGCGTTGAACAAAACCTGCCAGATCAGCACGACCGAGGCCACCGGAACCATCATCGGGCTGAGAAAAAAGGTGCGAAACTGCGATTTCAGCGGGATACGCGCCTCCAGCAGCAACGCCAGCAGCAGTGCGAGCGCCATGGCCAGCGGCACTGCCAGCAGGGAAAAGTGCAGGGTATTGCGCGCCGCCAGGCGGAAGGCTGAATTGGCAAAGAGCCGTTTGAAGTTGTCCAGCAGCACAAAATGGCGCGACGCCACGCCGTCGATCAGCGAATAGTACACCACGACGGCAAAGGGCACGATAAAGAAAACCCCGACGCCCAAAAGGCTCGGCGACAGGAAGCAGAGGCTGAGGCCGAAGTCCTTCAGGCGATGTTTGATTGGATGCCGTTTCTTTTTCATGAGACTGCCCTTTGACGGAATAAATCTTTTCATATTGTACCATATTCTGCCGCCCGCCGCAAGATACGGCGGGCGGAAAATTAGAATTCCCGTTCGGTTTTTGTAAAGTATTCAGCAAAACAAGACATTTTGATTGCAAAAAAGTTTCATTTTGTTTCTATTGCCTGTACTTATGTCTCACCGCTGCTCGTTGACATAAATGTTGGCCTTACTCTGGATCAGGCGCGCGACCTCCTCGGCGCTCTTCTGCCCGGCATAGAAGGCCTGCGCCTGCTCGGTGACGATGTCGTACACAGCGTCGTTGCTGTCCATCATACAGGTGGTGTTCATCAGCACGTCCAGCACCGAACGCACCTGACTCTCGCTGCAGGCGTAGATCTCCCGATAGCGCTCGCCGTCCCAGTACGAGCTGATGGCCATTCTCTGCTTTTCTCCGTTCTCATCGAGCAGAGCATTGCCGTCCATGTCCGTGAAATACTGCGGCTCAGTGGCAGCGCGTGCCTTCTCCTCCAGCGCAGCGCGGCTGACCGGGAAGCCGGTCAGCAGGCCGCTGCCCTGGTAGTCTCCGGTCAGGAAGCCGCGCAGGAAGTCCCAGGCCGCCTCGGTATTTTTGCAATCCTTTGAGATGCCATAGGTCTGGAACACACTCATGACAGCCCCGTTGCCCTCGGTGCAGGGATAGCCGATCAGCGTGAACGCGTCCTCGCTGCCGCCAAAGAGCTGCTGGTAATACAGCACATTCTCGAAGCTGTACAGCTGGCAGGACGCGAGCATCTGCAAGCCGTGGGAAATGCGGTATTCATCGCCGCTCTCCTCGGTGTACTCGTAATTGGCCCAGTCAAATTCCTCGGGGAAGTCCCTGGTGAATTGCAGTACCTCCAAAAATTCGGGGCTGTCGAAGTGGACCTCGCCGCGGCTCCAGTCCACAAAGCGGTCCATGTCGAGCCCCAGCATCACCCGCAGCACCTCCGCGCGGTCAGTGCTCTCGCTCAGCACCGTGCAGCCCTCGGGCATGGCGCGCAGCGCCGCCATCAGCTCGGTATAGGTCCAGCCCGGCGTGTCCCCCACGACGCGGCGCGCGCCGACCAGAGTCTGCACGGCGAACGAGGCCGGAATCGCGAAGAGCACCTCACCCTCGGTCATGGCATCGAGGACGTTGGGGAGATACTCCCCGCGGCTCAGCTCCCCGTCCGCGTCCAGCAGCGCCCCCTGATCCAGCAGCAGACCCCTGGCCGCCAGCTGCCGCGCCGGCATGCCTTCGAGATCAAGGATATCCGGCATGTGTCCGGAGAGGATCTCGGTCTTGAGCTTGGTCGCGCCGGCGGTCCAGCCGCTCTTCTCATTATTGTACTCGGAGTAGTCCGCCACGTCGATATGCACGTCCTCGCGCGAGCGGTTGAAGCGCAGCACGGCCTGCTGGGTCATCCAGTCCAGTCCCTGCGTTGCGAGCGTCAGATGCTGCTTTTCCCTGACCTCACTGGCCGGCACCGGGCGGATCGTGAGCAGTTTTGTGCTCGTGCTGCCTGCGCTCTGTTTCCCGTCATAGGTGGACAGCGTGTGAACGGGCAGCACCTCATACTCGTTATACACGGCGAGGAAGCTGCCGTCCTCCTGTGGCAGCAGCGTGCCGACACCGTCGGGCGACAGGTCGAGATTCAGATAGTTGAACAGCTTTTCACTGTTCCGGGTGTCGCGCCGGTAGCCGTAGATGCTGTTGCCGTCGCGGTAGAAGAACAGATAGTCCCCCGTGCCGGAGGCGCTGTTGTACAGATAGCCGTCGAACGGCAGCTCCTGATCGAAGGTCATGGTATCGACGTTCAGCGTGCTTAGCTTCGAGCTGCCGCCCTCCTGGGCGGCGGGATTATAGCTGACGAGAACCGTACCGTCGCTCTGGACGCTGACATTGTTGATCCAGAAGCTGTCCCCGGTCTCAAGCACGCCGTCGAAGCGGCGCGCGGCGAGGTCATACACGGCCAGCGCGGCGTCGCTCTGCATCAAAAGCCGCCCGTCGCCCAGGCTGAACATATCATATACATAGGCCTGACCGTCGGAGTACTCGCTGACTGGCAGCGCCGCGGTGTCGAGCCGCCAGTTCTCCAGCTCCTCGCCGCTCGCGGTGTCGAAGACACGCAGATAGTAGTCGTGCCGGGATTGGTAGCCGGCGAACCACTCGTCGGAATACGGCTCCACATCCTCACCGGCTTCGCTCCAATAGCTGTCGACCTGTACCAGGGCGATGATCTGTCCCTCTGCCCCGGCTGTGACGGTGCTCAGGCCGGTCCAGCCCTCGGCGTCGGGGTGCGTGTTCTCGCCGTGAAAGCCGCGGTAGCCCTCGAGCTCGCGGAGCGTACCGTCGGGTGTCATGTGCCAGAGCCGCTCCTCGTATACCTCCTCCATGACGGGCTCTCCCCGTTCGTCGATCCCGCCCTCGGTCTGCCCCACGGCCGTATAGATGCTGCCGTAGAAACCGTCCGACAGCACCCAGGTCCCGTAAAAGCTCTGATCCTTGGGCAGCTCTGAGCCGCCGGTATCCTGAAGAGAGGCTGTGTACACCGTGCCTACGCTCTCGGGCTTTGTCTCGGTGCTCTCCCCGCCGCTCTGTGCACAGGCCGAGAGCACAAAAACCAATGACAGCGCCAGCAGCAGGGCCAACGGCCGCTGATATCCTTTCATACCGATTCCTCCCGATGATCGTTCTATCGTGTTTTCTATCATAGCACATATGAGGCGAAACGTCTCTTAATCTTTCTTAAAAAACGTCACTGTGTGCTTGAGATACGGAAAAAATGTGATACAATAGTCGCAACAGAACTGATCGAGGAGTGATCGTATGCCGAAGCAATCCCAGATCCTGATCGTGGACGACGATCCCGATATCCGCCAGGTGCTCCGCCTGCTGTTGGAGGGCGATTTTACGCTGTTCGACGCCCCGGACGGCCAGAGCGCCCTTGCGCTGCTGCGTGAGAACAAGAACATCGACCTTGTGATCCTGGACGTGATGATGCCCGGCATGGACGGCTACGCGACCTGTGATGCGCTGCGTGAGTTCTCGAACGCCCCCGTGCTGTTCCTGACGGCCAAGAGTGCCGAGAGCGACCGTCTGAGTGCCTACCGGAGCGGCGGCGACGACTTCCTCTCGAAGCCCTTCTCGAAGGCTGAGCTGCTGGCCAAGGTCAGCTCGCTGCTGCGCCGCTATAAGGAGTACCGCGGCAAGCCCGAGGAGGCTCTCGCCATCGAGAATTTAGAGGTCGACTTTGCCTCGCGCACGGTCGTCAGCAGCGGCAAGAGCGTTTTGCTGACCGACACCGAGTTTTCGATCCTCGAATACCTGCTGCGCCACCGGGGAAAGACCGTGACGGCCCAGGAGCTCTATGAAAACGTGTGGAAAGAACAGTTCCTCCCGGGCTCGAACAACACGGTGATGGTGCATCTGCTGAACCTGCGCCGCAAGATCGAGACCAACCCGTCCTCCCCCAGGATCATCCGCACGGTCTGGGGTAAGGGTTATCAGATCAATGAGTAAATCCGTCACCCGCTCGCTGAACGCCCAGCTGCTTTTCAGTCAGATCATTGCCGTCGTGTCGTCGGTGGCGGTCTTTTTAGGCGTCCTCGCCGCCGGAAACTACACCGTCGAGCACTATTACATGAGTCCGGCCAATGTCTCGTCGCGCAAGGCGGCGATCTATGCCGAGTTTGCCTCCTACGTGCGCTCCGGCCAGTTCACCGGTCAGAACGAGGGCGCCGTGGCCGCCTTCAACCGCAGCCACCGCTATGCCGATATTGCGGTCTACCCGGCCGGCACGCCGAACAGTTCGCTGATCGCCTCGTACTACGGCAAGCTCTATCCGATGACCTTTTCTGACGGCGCCTATGCGATCACGATCGTCGATTCCTCCGACCGCCACGAGAGGACGATCAATACCGTGCTGGCCACCGTGTCCGGCATTATTGTCTTCACGGTCGTCCAGCTGGGCTACACCGGCAAGCTGACGCGGCGCATTCTGGCGCTCTCGCGCAAGGCCGCCCAGGTCTCGGCCGGCGATATGGACACGCCCATCACGGCCGAGGGCGGCGACGAGATCGCGGCCCTGGCCGACGATATCGACACGATGCGCCGCTCGGTCATCGAGCGGCTCGGCAGCGAGAAGCGCGCCTGGGAGGCCAACAGCGAGCTGATCACCGCCATGTCCCACGACATCCGCACGCCGATGACCAGTCTGCTCGGCTATCTCGAGCTGTTGAACGGCGGCGGTCTCAGCGAAGGGCAGCGCGAGGCGATGACGGCCTCGGCCTACGGCAAGGCCAGAGAGTTAAAGGATCTGACCGATGAGCTTTTCCGTTATTTCCTGGTGTTCGGCCGCACCGAGCTGCAGCTCGACAACCAGCGCTACGACGCGCCGATGCTGCTCTCTCAGCTGCTGGGCGAGGCGGCGTTTGAGCTGCAGGATCAGGGCTTCACGGTCGTGCAGCCGCCCTTTACCGATAGCGGCGCCGTCGTCACCGACGCGATGTACGTAAAGCGCGTGGTGGACAATTTAGTGTCAAACATCCGCAAATACGCTGACCCGGCCAGTCCGGTCGTCCTGTCGGCCGAGCGCCGGGGGCCGGAGCTGTCCGTCGTCTTCTCAAACACCGTCCGCCGCGGCGGCAGCCATGTGGAGAGCAGCAAGATCGGCGTACGCACCTGTGAAAAGCTGATGCAGATCATGGGCGGCCGCTTCACCGTGACAAACGATGGCGAGCACTACGCGGCCGAGTTTACCCTGCCGGTGGAGGATTAACGCCACCGGCAGCCCGATGTCTGAATTGTGTCCAATTGAATCGAATGGAAACAATCTGTGAACTCGCTTGACAAATGCCTGTCCCGGTGCTAAGTTATAGATGTTCACCAAGGCATCCCCTGCCGGATGCCGCTTTTTTCACCCGCCGTTTAGCACTCGCGGTATCCGAGTGCTAAAATGTGCCATTGCCTATAGGAGGACATCATATGAACGTATTTCCTGTCTATAACATTCTGGTCGTCCCCGACACCAGCATCTATTTTAAGACCGAGACCTTTGAACAGGTGGCCGGCCACGCCCCCGTGACCGGCGAAAAGCTGATCTTGGTCGTGGCGCGCGAGGACAGCGTTCGCGAGAGTTTTACCTCGAACAGCTTTTACCCGATCGGCGTCCACGCCGAGATCACCGATGTCAACGCCGGCGGCTATCTGCTGCTGCGCACCGGGGCGCGCGTGAATCTGGACGACGTGGAGATCTATGCCGACCATACGATCGACCTGACGCTCTCACGCCGCAACGACATCGAGGATCTCGACAGCGCGGACGCCGAGCGGCGGTTGAAGGCCGTCAAGACCGCGATGGCCGAGTTCGCCTCCAACTTCCAGTGGGGCCAGGCCGCCCGCGGCTTTATCGCGCAGTTAGACAGCATCGGCGAGGCCGCTGTGATGCTCTCGCCCTGGATGGTGAACACGAACGCCGAGCGCTATGCCGTTCTGGCCGAGGACAGCGTGAAAAAACGCACCGAGATGCTGGAGAAGCTGATCTACGAAAACCTCGAGATGGGCAAGGTCAACCGCGAGGCCGCCAACGCCCAGGAGGAGGATCAGCAGAAGCTCTATCGCGAGTCGGCCATCCGCAAGCAGATGGAGTACCTGCAAAACGAGCTCAGCGAGCTGCACCCCGAGAACGAGACCGATCTCCAGGCGCTTGAGCGCAAGCTCAACGAGTCCGGCATGAACGAGACGGCCCGCAAGGAGGCCGACAAGGTGCTCAACCGGCTCAGGCACGAGGGACAGGGCGCCGAGAGCGCGCTGCTGTACGACTATCTCGATTTTCTCGCCTCGCTGCCCTGGAAGAAGGAGCAGCCGAAGGATATCTCGCTCGACGAGGCCGCGCGCATCCTCGACGAGGATCACTACGGTCTCCGGAAGGTCAAGGAGCGCATTCTCCAGCAGTTAGCCGTTATGAGCCTGAAAAAGCAGCAGGCAGGCTCGATCCTGCTGTTTGTCGGCGCTCCCGGCACCGGCAAAACCAGCATCGGCCAGTCGATCGCCAGAGCGCTCGGCCGCGAATATGTGCGCGTCGCCCTGGGCGGTGTGCGCGACGAGGCCGACATCCGCGGCCACCGGCGCACCTACATCGGCGCCATGCCCGGCCGCATCATGGACGGCATCCAGAAATCCGGCGTCTCCAACCCCGTCATGGTGCTCGACGAGGTCGACAAGCTCTACGGCTCGTATAACGGCGACCCGGCCAGCGCGCTGCTGGAGGTGCTGGACCCCGAGCAGAACCGCAGCTTCACCGACCACTATCTGAACGTGCCCTACGATCTCAGCGACGTGCTGTTCATCTGCACAGCAAACTCCCTCGACACGATCCCCGCGCCGCTCCTCAACCGCATGGAGGTCATCGAGTTTCAGGGCTACAGCCCCATCGAAAAGCTGCAGATCGCGCGGCGGCACCTGCTGCCAAAGGCCAAGGCCGCGGTCGGATTGCAGGACGGTCAGCTGACGGTTCCCGACGAGACGATCGAGGCCATCATCTCCGACTACACCCGCGAATCCGGCGTGCGCGGGCTCAAGAAGCGGCTCGAGACGCTCTGCCGCAGCGAGGCCGTGCGCCTCGTGCGCGGCGAATATGAGGCGCTGACTGTGACGCCCGAGCGGCTGCGTGAGGTGCTGGACGCCCACCCGCTCCCCCACCGCCATGTCCCATCGAGTGCCCGGCCCGGCGTCGTCACCGGTCTTGCCTGGACCCAGGTCGGCGGCGAGATCTTATACATCGAGACCATGCTGAACAAGGGCTCCGGCAAGCTGATCATCACAGGCCAGCTCGGCGACGTGATGAAGGAGTCGGCCCAGATCGCCATCAGCCTGGTAAAATCCCTGTACGGCGACCTGGCCGAGACGCTCGACAAGAGCGATCTGCACATCCACGTCCCCGACGGGGCCACACCGAAGGACGGCCCCTCGGCCGGCATCACGCTGACGACGGCGCTCGCCTCGCTGCTGTGCGGCAAGAGTGTGCCCACGACCACGGCCATGACCGGCGAGGTCAGTCTGCGCGGCGGCGTCAATCCGATCGGCGGGCTGCCCGAGAAGCTGATGGCCGCGCAGCGCGCCGGCGTCACCCAGGTCTTCATTCCCGCGGAGAACGTCGAGGATCTGCGCGACGTGCCCGAGGAGGTCAGAGCCGCGCTTACGATCACCCCGGTCAGTGAGGTTCGCGAAGTCCTCGATGCGCTCGGACTCAAGCCCAAAAAGCGCCGCGGGGCGAGGGAGAAGAAGGACCTGGTCACGGTATAATACCAATCTTCGGGCGTGTTGTTACTTGCAGAACTCAGACACACGTTCCAGGAAGTCCGGCGCCTCCTCGTACAGCCCATGGCCCAGGCCGTCATACAGAAAAAGCTGACAGCCCGGTATTCTCCCGGCCATTTCCGCCGAGGCCTCGCCGGTCACGATCCGATCCTCTCTCCCGCCGATCACCAGCGTCGGGCAGGGGATCCGGTTCAGCAGATCATAGGCGTCATGGGTCAGGCACGATGCCGCCTGGATCCGAAAGCGGTCAAAGGACTTCGGCCTGCCGATGCTGCCGAGCAGTCGATATGCCGGCCTTAGCTGCTGCAGACGCTCTTCAGAATAGGATCGCTCCGCCGTGTCCAGCATGATCCCCCTGTAATCGCCGCGGTTCGCCATCTCGATCCATCGGGCGATCACATCCCGCACCGTGGCGTTCGGGCGGCTCAGAGTTACGGTCAGCACCAGTTTTTCCACCTTGTCCGGATGATCGATGGCCAGCCACTGGGCGATCATGCCACCCTGGGAAACGCCCACCAGCGCAAGTCGGGACAAGCCCAGCATCTGCAGCGCACTGTTCAGATCCTCCGCCATGTCCCGCGTCGTCATGCCGGGCGTCAGCACCCGGCGTCTGCTGAACACATACACCGTGAAGTCCTTCGACAAGCTGCGGTATAACCAGGCGAAGGGCAGCGCCATGCCCTTTACGGTTTTCAGGCCGTCGCCCACGCCGGGGATCATGACCAGTGTTTTCGCCCCGCTGCCAAAACGAAGGTAGTCCACCGTTCCGGTCGGCAAGGCCAGAGAAGCGTTCTTTGCCCTAAACATAGTGCTCCTCCGCTCTCTTTACCACACAAACGGGATCACTTTAAATCTGACCCGTTTCTGATACTCCGCATATCCCGTCAGCCCGTCCACCAGCACCTTTTCTTCATTGCGGATGCGTTTTGCGATGATCGGGATATACGCCAGCATGATCACAAAGGAAATGACAGATCCCAGCACCAGCGGCATCG
The DNA here is from genome assembly GCA_902766405.1 of Oscillospiraceae bacterium. Taxonomy (GTDB): domain Bacteria; phylum Bacillota; class Clostridia; order Oscillospirales; family Oscillospiraceae; genus Limivicinus. The sequence goes on along the minus strand of CACXDT010000061.1, from coordinate 1,265 downwards.
AAAGGAACAGCAAAAGCGTGCTCATGTACATCGGGTGACGGACAAGGCCATAGAGCCCGGTGTCAACGACCTTCTGGTTTTCCTGCACCTCAACTGTCCGGGAGAGCCAGACGTTCTCGCGCAGAACCTCCGCATACAGCGCATAGGCAAGCAGGAAAACAACGGCCGCCGCCCAGGAAGTCCAGGCGGGGAGCACGATCCAGCCAAACCGGACATTCAGACCGGCAACCACAAACGCCGCCAGGAACATCAATCCGCTGAGCGCGATCACGGTCTTCTGCTCGGACTGCTCCTCTCTGGCATTCAGCCTCCTGCGCAAAAGCTCAGGGGATTTCTTCATCATGACCAGACCTGCGACAAACATCGGGATAAAAAGGATCCCTATGAGCAGCCAGGCCTGCCAATACGAAAGAGTCCCCGCCGGCAGGAACAGCAGCAAGCCGACAATCAGCAGCCCGCTCAGGAATTTTACGATCGCCTGTGAAAACAGTTTTATATCCATGATGACAGCCCCCTTTCTACTGTGAGTGCCCCACTTTTTGTGATTGAAAAATCCTCGTATGATCTTTATTGTATCATATGCTAATGAATAATTCTATCGGAAGCATTTCTGTACAAGATCCGGATACTATCTTTTTACAAATCACAAACTATATAATTCAGATACATAAATGCACATACACATGGCTGCATTTGTTTATCTGAGTTGTTTCATTGACCATCGTCGTTGCCCATTTTCGTCTTTACGTTCTGGTCTATCCATTCGCATACAGCACGAAAGTGCCTGTTTACATCGGCGTTTGAGATACGAAGGACTTGAAAACCCAGACCCTCAAGGTATGCCGTGCGCTCCTCGTCATACTCCATGCCGTCAGGGGTATAATGTTGGCTGCCGTCCACCTCAAGAATAAGCTTGGCGGCACTGCAATAGAAATCCACAATATAGCGGCCAAACTGTTTTTGACGCCGAAAACGTACCGGATAGCTTGAGAGGAAATCGTACCACAGATGCCGCTCCTGCGGCGTCATATTCCTGCGGAGCTCCTGTGCAAGCGGCTTATTTTTCTCACTGTAATAGTAAACCATCATGTCACTTCTTTTTCTTGCCCTCTAAAAGGGCTCCTACTCTTGGCTTCCCCTTTGGGGAAGCTGTCGCAGCCGCTTGCGGCTGTGACTGAAGAGGTCTCGCGTTGCCCTCCCCTCTGGGGAGGGTGCCCGCAGGGCGGGAGAGGTCTCGCGTTGCCCTCCCCTCTGGGGAGGGTGCC
>CACXDT010000060.1 GCA_902766405.1 Oscillospiraceae bacterium | reverse complement strand
TGAGCGCTCTCTTTTCACTTACTCGTCAGAATTAAGGCAACACCGCACAATACGCCATCAGCTTTGCATAAGTTCGCGTAGCCAAATCGATACCACAGGCATAAGCTCGTGTAGCCAAATCAATACCACAGGCATAAGCTCGTGTAGCCAAATCAAAGATTTGGATACTCGCTTAAGATTTGGACACTCGCTTAAGATTTGGACGCTCACTTAGGCGTCTCCCGGAAAAATTGTGCCCTGATTTCGTCACTATTTCTAGCAATACACAAAGTATTCCTGCGAAAAACTGCCATCATCAGAACGCATTTTTTCTCAGGATTCGCTCTCACCTTAAAGAAACCCGACCAACAGATTATCTTTATCTGCTGATCGGGTGTTTTCATTCCACAATTCCTACATTCATAAACCTGGCCAGCATCTCCAGCATGTGAGTACCAAAGTCTTACTCCTTTTCCCTGTTCCCTGTGTAAGAGGTGTAGCGGCCACCGCCGAACTAGATCAAACTGTATTACGACACCCGCCCATTGTCCGGACGGGTGTCGCATTGGTTTACATAATTTATTTCACATAATTATGCATTTCTTTGGGCAGCACTCGGCACAGGTGCCGCAGGCGATGCAGGCGTCCTCGTCGAGCGTCCAGGTCTTGCCTGCGCGGTCGACCGTGATGGCCTGCATGGGGCACTTTTTGGCACAGATGCCGCAGTAGACGCACTTCGACGGATCGCTGACCGGCTTGCCGTCGTCCCGCGGCTCGATTGCGGGTGCAGGTGCGGCAGCGGGAGCGGGCACAGCAGCCTTCTCCGGCTCGGCGTTCACGGCCGGTGCGCTCTCAGTGCTCTTGGCAGGGGCGGCGGTCGGCGCTTGCTTTTCCGCTTCGGGCTTTGCGGCAGGCGCGGCCGCAGCAGGGGCCGCTGCCGCGGGCGCGGCGGGCTTCGGCTTGCGCACCGGCGGCTTCTTGATGAAGGTGCCGGAGACCATCAGATCCTCTTCCTTGGTAGCGATCATATGGTAGTCGCGCGTGAATTCGATGGCGTTTTCGTTGCAGAAGTCCATACAGGTGGCGCAGAAGGTGCAGCTGCCGAGATAGAAGGTGCGCGTGATGCGCTCGCCCTCCTCGGTCTTTTCGACCGTGTGCGTGATGGCGTTGCCGGAGCACACGCGCTCGCACATCATGCAGTTGATGCACTTTTCGGGGTGGAAGACGATACGGCCGCGGTAGTTTTCAGCCGCGGTGCTGGGCTTGGCCGGGTACATGGCGGTGCTGGGCCTGGAAAACAGGCCCTTGATCGCCTCAACAGCAAAAGGCAGATCCATCAGTTCATCGCCCTCCTTTTCTCCCGGAGGATTTTGGCCGCGAGAGCCAGACCGTCGATGACGGCCTCGGGCTTCGGCGTGCAGCCGGCCACGTCGACGTCGACATGGACGTACTTGGACAGCGGCCCCGCGATCGCGTAGCTGCCGCGGAACACGTTGCCCGACTGGGGGCAGGAGCCCATCGTGACGATGCAGCGCGGCTCGGGCACCTGCTCGATCGTGCGCAGCACACGGTTCAGGGACTGGCGCGTGATCGGGCCGGTCACGACAACGATGTCGGCGTGACGCGGCGAGCCCGCGAGCTGGAAGCCCAGGCGCTCGGCGTCATAGCGCGGCGTCAGGACGCTGACGAGCTCGATATCGCAGCCGTTGCAGAAGACGGCGTTGATGTGGAAGAGCCAGGGGGACTTCCCCGTGCTCTCTTCGATCAGTTTTTTGAACATATCCGCCCCTCCTTACAGGCCGAACCAGGCCAGCACGAGCGAGATCAGCGCCAGGCCCGCCACGACCGTCCAGTAAAACTTAAAGATCTGTTCGATCCGCAGCCGCGCCGTGATGGCGTGGACAAACGAGACCGTGACGACGGTCACCGCGGCACAGAGCGCGACGTGGATGAGCGCGTCCAGCGCAGTGACGCCGGTGCCGAGACCGCCGAGGAACAGCGCTACGAACAGGCTGGTCATTGTCAGCAGCTTGATGGCGTGGCTGAGCTTGTAGACACCCAGCGGCTTGCCGCTGTACTCGGCCAGCATGCCCTCACAGATTTCGGTCTCGGCCTCGGCCGCGTCGAAGGGATGGCTGCCGGTCTCGCCGGGGATCACCAGCAGGAAGGCCAGGGCCGCGGGGATCATGCTCGGGCGCAGCAGCAGGCTGCCGTGCGCGCTCTGATAGGCTGCGATCTCGCTGAGCGAGAAGCACAGCCCGGTGCCCATGGCGTTCCCGACGCTCTTGGCAACCGCCAGCAGCACCATCAGCAGCGGCAGCTCGCAGGCGAGGATCGTGACCATCTCACGGCTTAATCCCACGCCCGCGTAGGGCGAGCCCGAGGCGGCCGCGCCCATGATCGTGGCGAGGGCCGGGATCAGCAGCAGATACAAAATCACGATGACATCCGCGACACCGGAAAAGGCCGTGAAGCGGAAGACCGGGATCAGCACCTGGATCGTGACGAGCGCCGCGAGTCCCAGCAGCGGAGCGAGCAGATACACCGTGCGGTTGGCCGCCGCCGGGATGATCGTCTCCTTCCCCAGCAGCTTGAAGAAATCATAAAAGGGCTGGCAGATCGGCGGGCCGACGCGCTTCTGCATGCGGGCCACGAGTTTGCGGTCGATGCCGCTGAGCAGCATACCCACGACAAAGCAGAACAGGAAACCGGGATAGATCAATATGTACCCCAGAAACAGCAGGGCGTTGAGAAACATAGTCATGCGCGCACCCCCTTATAACACGATCTGCAGAACCACGACCGCCAGCGCCAGCGCGACCAGCGCCCACTGGGCGTAGTCGTTGACGATGCCGCTGTGCAGCGCGTGCATGAAGTCGAAGTAGTGACGCCAGTTGTGCTTGAAGCCCCAGAACAGGTCGCCGCCGCCGACCTGGGCGTCCCAGTTTGCCTCGCCGCCGTAGAAGAGCTGGTACTTGGCGGCGACGCGCTCGCCGGAACGCTCGCTGACGCTCTCGTACTTGCCGAGAGACGCCACAACCGTGATGCCGAGCAGCGCCACGCACAGCAAGAGCAGCCAGTTGACCGGGGCCCAGACACCGCTCGCGGCAAAGCTCACAGCGACCGGTGCCGGAGGCGTGACCATGACGCTCTCGGCATAGCCGGCGCCCATCATGCTGTCGATATAGCCCAGGGCGTTGAGCGCCGCGCGGGCCGCGGGCTCGGTCAGATACGCCGTGACGAGGTTCGGGAACACGCCGGTCAGCACACAGAGCACCGCGAAGATGCCCATGGCGATACGCATGCCGACGGGAACCTCCCTTACGTTCTCCAGCTCCTTCGGCAGCTGGCCGAAGAAGACCGACTGCGTGACCTTGACGAACGAGGCCAGCGTCAGCGTACTGGTGACGAGGGCGACGACCGTGACGAGCACATAGCCGATATTGCCGCTCTCGACGGCCTTCTGATAGGTGGCCTGGTAGATCATCCACTTGCTGGCGAAGCCGTTGAAGGGCGGGATGCCGCTGATCGAAAACGCGCCGATCAGGAAGAGCGCGGTGGTGTGGGGCATGCGTTTGCTCAGTCCGCCGAGCTTATCGAGATCGGTGGTGCCGGTCTCGTGCAGGACAGCGCCGGCCGCGAGGAACAGCAGGCCCTTGAAGAGCGTGTGGTTCATGGCGTGGTACAGTCCGGCCGAGAGACCGAGCCCCGTGGCCAGGCCGACCGCCGTCAGCACATAGCCGATCTGCGAGATCGAGTGGAAGGCCAGCAGGCGCTTGAAGTCGTGCTGGGCCAGGGCCATCGTCACGCAGACAAACATACTGACCGAGCCGACGAACACCAGCAGCAGCTGGATCGCGCCGAGCTGCATGGTGCCAAACAGCATATACACGATGCGGATGATGCCGTAGAGACCGGACTTTGTCAGCACGCCGGAGATCAGCACCGAGATCGAGGCCGGGGCCGCGCCATGGGCGTCCGCGGCCAGCGGATGGAAGGGCACGATGAAGCTCTTGGTGGCAAAGCCCACCAGCAGCAGCGCGAAGGCCACTTTGGTGGCGGGCGTCATGTTGCCGGGGATCAGGGCGCTCAGCTGCGCGAAGTTCAGCGTGTGGGCCTGGGCGTAGAGCATGATGACGCCGGCGAGGATGCAGGTTGAGCCGATTGAGCCGACAACCAGATACTTGAATGCCGCCTCGAGCGCGCCGTACACCTTCGAGCGGAAGGCCGTCAGCGCCACGGCCGAGAAGGTCAGGATTTCGACCATGACATACATGTTGAAGATATCGCCCGAGAGCACCATGCCCAGCACCCCGCCGCCGAGCAGCATCAGCAGCGTATAATACTCGGCCTGGTGTTCGTCATGCGTCATGTACGAGAGCGAATAGACCGTCGAGACGAAGAGCGCGACGGTGACGAGCAGGCCGAAGAACAGGTTCAGCGCGTCGACCTCGAGGGCGATACCGATGGCGTAGCCGCCGGCGGGAACGCGGTTGCCGAGCCAGTAGGCGATCGTCTCGCCCTGAATCATCACGGGCTTGATCAGCGCGAGCAGCAACAGCAGGCTGATCGACGCGCAGAGCATGGCCACGACATGGCGAACGGTGCCTTTGCGGCCGAAAGCCGTGACGACAAAGGCGCCGAGGAACAGCACCAGAATCGCGTAGATCGGGAAATGCTGGAAGCTAACCATACTCATCCTCTCAGCCTCCTTATCTCGCGGGTATCGAGGGTGCCGTAGCTCTCCTCGATGCGGATCACGAGCGCCAGGGACATGGCTGTGACGCAGGCGCCGATGACGATGCTTGTCAGCGTCAGCGCCTGGGGGATCGGATCGACAAAAAAGCTCGTCGGATTCAGCTCGCCGGGGGTGAAGATCGGCGCGGTGCCGCCGGGGTGGAAGCCGATCGAGATGATCAGCAGGTTCACGCCGTAGTCCATGACGGACATGCCAATGACCGTCTTGACGAGGTTATACTTGGTAATGATGCAGTACAGCCCCAGCACGATCAGGAAGAAGGACACCATATAATTGAAGGTAATCATGCGCCCCTCACTTTCCGCTGTGCGCGTCCGAGACGAGCAGGACGCCCAGCATTCCCAGCACCAGCACGATCGAGGCGGTCATCACGTCGAAGGCGACGGCCTGGCCCATCCAGAAAATCGTGCCGCCGGAAAAGAGCGCGCCGATGCCGCCAAGCCCTAAGATATTGGCGCAGACGACCGAGCCGCCCAGCACGCCGACCATGGCGATGAGGATATAGAAGATCAGCGCGGCGCCCTCGGCGTGGTGCATGGTCTCGGGCAGGAACAGGCGCCGGCTCTCCTCATGGCCGTGGCCCAGGTACACGAGCAGCACCACGGCGACCATCAGAATGCCGCCCTGGAAGCCGCCGCCGGGGCTCAGGTGCCCGTGGAGGATGATATAGGCCACGTAGACGAGGGCCAGCGGCAGAACCTTGTCGCAGCCGCAGCGCTGGATGACATTTTTCACCGCCCGCCCATTGCGGGTGATCTCCGGGGATTCCAGCATGGGATCGCCGTGATTATTCTCCTGCATGGTCCTTCGCCTCCTCCTTCTTTTCTCTCTTGCCGCCGAGCAGAACGACCACGCCGGTGACGGCGGTGATCAGCACGAAGGACTCGCCCATGGTATCGTAGCCACGGAAGTCGAACACGATCGAGGTCACGTCGTTGAGCGCGTGGGTCTTCTCGAGGTTCTGCTGCACGATGGCGCCGGCGGCGCCGTCCGTCCGGGAGTCGTCATAGGATGCGGGATCCTGCTGCAGCTCGTAGACGGAGACCGGGGCGTCCTCCCCGGCATAGGTGGGCTCGAAGTGGGACATCGTGATCGCGGAGACCGCAAAGGCCACCGCAAGGACGCCCAGGCAAACCCAGGTCAGGAACGGTTTCATTTGTCGTCCCCTCCCTTCAGCCGTTTCAGGGTGACGATAAAGATCAGCGGGGTCAGCGCCGCGCCGACGGCCGCCTCGGAGATGGCCACATCGGGGGCGTGCAGCAGCAGGAATTCCGCCGCGGCGAACAGACCCGTGACGCTCAGCGCAATGACCGAGCTCAGCAGCTTTTCAAAGTGGACAGCCAGGACGGCCGAGACCACCACGCCGCACAGGATCACGACGTTGAGTACAACAACCAGATTACTCATCGAAATCCCTCCCCAGATCGTCGATCTTCATCCCGTTGTCCGGGCGGATACCGTTGCGGTAGGCGCCGCGGGCGATGGCGTGAGCCCCGACGGGGTTGACCGTCAAAAGCAGCACGCCGATGACGAGGATCTTCACGGTGGTGCCGGGCGCGTGCAGGATCAGCGCCGCGTAGAGCGCCGCGCCGAGCAGCACGCCGATGGCGCCCATCGTGGCGATGCAGGTGCTGGCCTGCATACGGGAATAGGTGTCGGGCATGCGCAGAATGCCGATCGTGCCGGCCAGGGCAAAGATGCCGCCGACAACGATGACGGCGTCGATGATCAGTCGCAGGATAATCATTTCCTCAGCCACCTCCCGTTGTCGAGATAGCGTCCAACCAGCATCGTGTCGAGGATGCCGAGCAGCGCGCTGATGATCGCGATATCGAGATAGATGCCGCGCCCGCTGTAGAGCGAATAGAGCACCATCGCACAGCAGAGCAGCACATCGGCGCTGTCGCCGGCGACCATACGGTCGGCGGCCGTGGGGCCTTTGACGAGCCGGTAGAGGTTCATCACGGCCAGCAGCGCGAAGAAGACGGAGAATACCAGCATATCACTCATTCCCATATCCTCCTTACGCCCTGTTCCAGACTGCCCTTGATGATCTCGCCGGCCTTTTGGCGGTCGGTCGTGGTCACGTCGATCCAGTGGATGTAATAGTAGTCCCTGCCGTCTTCCTGCACGATGTCCATCGTGATGGTGCCCGGCGTCAGCGTGATGGAGTTGGCGAGCATGGCCTGGGCGTACAGTCCCTTCGCCTCGACGGGCACCTTGATGATGCCGGGGTTGATGCTTCTGCATCCGCCAAAGCAGCGCCTTGCCATGTCCACATTGGCCTTCCACAGCTCCTTAAAGAACAGCGGGATGTAGGCGAGCAGGGCCAACAGCTTCTGCGGCTTGAAAAGCCAGGTCGGGTTGTCGTGGATGAACAGGCGCGAGGCGAACCACGCCGCGCACAGGCTCACCACCGCGCCCATGATCAGCTCCTGGACATGGAAGCTCCAGGTCAGCAGCAGCCAGAACCCGTAGCACAGGACAAAGGTGCTCAGAACGGAGGATAAACGCTTTTTCTGCAAGAGATGTCATCCCCTTTATATTTTTCTTCAGGTAACAGGTTTAACTCAACAAGCACGGACATGCAGCTAACGGCTTCCCCTTGAGGGGAAGCTGTCGCGGCGCGTCCCACGCAAGCGCCGTGACTGATGAGGTGTCAGCGCTGGTTATTACGCTTTTCTCCATCGCAGCGAACCACCTCATCCGTCATTCGGCTTGCGGGAGACGCCGAATGCCACCTTCCCCTCAAGGGGAAGGCTTTTCTAAGCAAAACCGATACC
>CACXDT010000059.1 GCA_902766405.1 Oscillospiraceae bacterium | reverse complement strand
GGAGCCGCTGCGGAGATCCGGCAGTTCAACCGTAACTCTTACGCTTCTCGGTGAATTGTTTTTTGCCAACGTCTTCTTGACACATACGTGATGTGACACAGCCCTTGGCATAATCGGAAAACTGTGATATACTGGGAAAAAAGAATCCGGAGGGCAGTATATGACAGGCGGTAAGGGCAGAGAAATCGCGATGGATCTGTTGGTTTCGGTGGTAGGCTCGGCGCTGGTGGGCATGGGGCTTTCGGTGTTCACGGTGCCGAACGACATCGCGCCGGGCGGCGTCTCCGGTCTTGCGACGGCGCTGGCGTATATCACGCCGATCCGCGTCAGCGTTTGGACTGTGGCGCTGAACGTGCCGCTGCTGATCGGGGCCTGGCGCATGCTGGGCAGGCGTTCGCTGCTCTATACGCTGCTGTGTACGGGCCTGCTCTCGCTGTTTATTGAGCTTTCAGATACGCTGCTGCCGGCCTATACCAATAACGCGCTGCTGGCAGCCATCTACGGCGGCGGCATCATGGGCCTCGGCGTCGGCATCCTGTTCCTGAGGAATATCAGCACCGGCGGAACCGACCTGCTGGCGCTGATGCTGAAAAAGGTGCTGCCGAACGTCAACAATGGCACACTGCTGCTGGGTGTCGACACGGTGGTCGTCCTGCTGGCCGTTGTGATCTTCCGCGACATCGATGTGGCGCTCTATTCGATCGTGGCCATCATGGCATCCTCCCGCATCATTGATCTGCTGGCCGAGGGTGCGGATTACGCCAAGGTCATCTATGTCGTCACCGACCGGGGCGAGGCGGTCGCCGAGGCGCTGAACACCCAGACCAGCCGCGGCAGCACCGTGATCCCGGCCTACGGCGGTTATACCGGCGACGGCAAGCAGGTGATCTTCACCGTCACCCGCCGGACCGTGCTGACGCAGACCCTGCGCGTCATCAAGCAGGCCGATCCCAGGGCCTTCACCTTCGTGACCGACTCCACCGAGGTCCACGGTGAGGGATTTAAAGAAGATTAATTATTTATTCAGGATAAAAGGAAAACCCCGGAAAACCGCATGGTTCCGGGGTTTTTGTGCATTTTGAAGTCTCGATCAGCGCTTGCTGAACTGAGGCGCGCGGTGGGCGAAGCGCCCTGCGGGCCGCTTCGCGGCGCTATTGAAATCTGCCGCCCTCCGCGCATAAAAAACGGACAGCTCCGCAGAGTTGTCCGTTGTGCATTTTCTTTTAGCGCTTGCTGAACGGAAAACGCTTCCCGAGCCCCGGGCAAAAGCCAGATCAATTTTGCGTTTTCCATCCGACTTTCATCGAAAAATAGCCATTTTCAAGCCAAAATCCTTTCAAAAAGCAGCACGTTGACACAGTACGATCATTTAAGTTTTGCTGCCTGCCTGCTCCTTGTCCATGGCAGCCCAGGGCCACGGACGACAACAGGCGCAGCAAATCTTGAAACAAAACAGAAAGGAAACGAAAATGGAACAGTATATCTTTGATCAGAATAATGGCCTGTGGGGACGGCGACATCTGCAGTATATCAAAAGGTACCGCAAAGCGCAGTAAGGGCCTTGTATTTTATGCGTATGGTGGTCACAAATGACTGCGGAACTCATTCGCACTCATATCGGTAAGCTTTTTGAAAACTTTGGCAAAATGCGCTGGATCGGCATATCCGACCATTTCCCCAATATCTCCGATTTTGAGGCTTGGGTCGGACAGCAGGCGCTTGGCCTCGTCGATGCGCAGCGTGTTGAGGATCTCATTGAAGCTCTTGCCGGCGTAGCGGTTGAGAAGCTTCGACAGGTGCCACTGGGAGACATAGCAGGCATCCGCCACTTCCTGCAGTGTGAGCCGCTCGGCAAAGTGCGCCTCCATATAGGCCATGGCGTGACGGACCAGATAGTGCCCGGCCTGCGCACTGTCTACGGATTCCTCTTCTTTGCGGGGCAGAGAATCGAGGCGGGCGGTCATGGCGGCGGTGGCCTCCTTAATCTCGTCAAGCTTGGAGGGCTTGAGCAGAAAGCGCGCCACGCCGAGGCGGATCGCCTCCTGCGCGTAGCTGAAATCCCGGTAACCGGTCAGTACGGATACTTGCATATCCGGAAACTCAGAACGCAGACCCGCCAACATCGCGAGCCCGTCCTGACCTGGCATGCGGATATCGGTGAAGACGATGTGGGGCCGTACCTTGCGGATGAGCGCTGCGCCGGAAGCCGCATCTTCCGCAGTACCTGCAACCTCGCAGCCATAGTCCTGCCAGGGGATAACCTTGCGCAGCCCCTCCACGATCATGCGCTCATCGTCAATGAGCACCACGCGATACATGCG
>CACXDT010000058.1 GCA_902766405.1 Oscillospiraceae bacterium | reverse complement strand
GCCACGAAGGCACCTGTGACCGAGGCACCTGTTGAGGCCACCGAGGAGCCCGCCGAGGCTGCTCTCGAGCCCATGAGCTATGCCGACTATGCTGCCGCCGAGGTGGATGATCCGGTCTGCGTGATCTGCTATGCCCAGGCCCATCAGAGCTGGTGGGACGGCAAGGTCACCGTCTATGCCGCCGATGAGGACGGCGCCTATTTCCTGTACAACATGGCCTGCTCCGAAGAGGATGCCGCGAAGCTGGTCGACGGTGCGAAAATCCAGGTCACCGGCTATAAGGGCGAGTGGGCCGGCGAGGTTGAAATCGTTGACGCCACGTTCGAGTTTGTGGACGGCGATCCCTACGTTGCCGAGCCCCTGGACGTGACCGAGCAGCTCGGCACCGACGCGCTGGTCGACTATCAGAACCGTCTGGTCTCCCTCAAGGGCCTGACTGTCGAGCCCTATGACGAGGAAGGCGCTGCTTTCCAGTACAAGGATCCCGACGGCAAGACCGACGATCTGTATTTCAAGGTCTCCAAGGACGGCAAGACCTTTGAGTTCTGCGTGGAGTTCTATCTCTGCGGCAACGACACGCCCGTCTACCAGGCTGTCGAGGCGCTGGAGGTCGGCCAGGTCGTCGACCTGGAGGGCTTCCTCTACTGGTACGAGGGCGCGAACCTCCACACTACCGACCTGACGGTTGTCGATTGATCCGGCATTCTGTTGAGAAGCGGAACTTTGGAAAACTGATTTAGAAATCCCCCTCTGTAAGCTGTCTCTATGAGAGGCAGCAAACAGAGGGGGATTAGTATATGAACACCGCAAATGAAGGTGAGCGCGAATGCTGAGAAAAATAAGGAATTGTACGGTGTCGCCTCAGTATTACGCCTGGAACGGGATTCCTCAGGACATCGAATTGCTGGTGTAGTTCGGCGCTTCCTTGGTGATATAGATATCGTGCGGGTGGCTCTCGCGCAGACCGGCCGAGGTGATGCGGACGAACTGGCTCTTCGTGCGCAGCTCCTCGATGTTGTGCGCCCCGCAGTAGCCCATGCCGGAGCGCAGGCCGCCCATCATCTGATAGATCGTGTCGCTGACGGCTCCCTTGTAGGGCACGCGGCCCTCGACGCCCTCGGGGACGAGCTTTTTGTTGTTCTCCTGGAAATAGCGGTCCTTGCTGCCCTTGGCCATCGCGCCGAGACTGCCCATGCCGCGGTAGACCTTGAACTGGCGGCCCTGGAAGACCTCCATCTCGCCGGGGGCCTCCTCGCAGCCGGCCAGCATCGAGCCCATCATCACGACGCGCCCGCCGGCCGCAATGGCCTTGGTGATGTCGCCCGAGTATTTGATGCCGCCGTCGGCGATGACAGGGATGCCGTATTTGTCCGCCATGGCCGCGCACTCGAGCACGGCGGTGATCTGCGGCACGCCGATACCGGAGACGACGCGGGTCGTGCAGATCGAGCCGGGGCCGATGCCGACCTTGACGCAGTCCGCGCCCGCGCGGATCAGCGCCTCGGTGGCGGCGGCCGTGGCGACGTTGCCGGCGATCAGCTGGCAATCGGGATAGGCCTCCTTGACCTCGCGGATCACGCGCATGATGTTGGCCGAGTGGCCATGGGCCGAGTCGAGCACCAGCGCGTCAACGCCGCACTGCAGCAGCGCGCCGACGCGGTCGAGCACGTCGCGCGTCACGCCGATGGCCGCGGCGCACAGCAGGCGGCCCTTGCTGTCCTTGGCGGAGTTCGGATATTTGAGCACCTTTTCGATATCCTTGATCGTGATGAGACCCTTGAGATGATAGCTCTCGTCCACGATCGGCAGCTTTTCAATGCGGTGCTGCTGCAGGATGGCCTTGGCCTCGTCGAGCGTGGTGCCCTCGCGCCCGGTGACCAGGCGGTCCTCGTGGGTCATGACCTCGTCAATGCGGCGCTGGAGGTTGTCCTCGAACTTCATATCACGGTTTGTGATAATGCCGATCAGCCGCCCGTCGGTGTCCACGATCGGGACGCCGGAGATGCGGAATTTGGCCATCAGCGCCTCGGCATCGCCGAGCGTGTCGCCGGAATGGAGGAAGATCGGATTTGTGATAACGCCGTTTTCCGAGCGTTTCACCAGATCCACCTGTTCAGCCTGCGCGTCGATCGACATATTCTTGTGAATGACGCCGATGCCGCCCTCCCGGGCGACGGCGATGGCCATGCGGTACTCGGTGACGGTGTCCATGGCGGCGGACATGACAGGAACGTTCAGCCGGATCTTCTTCGTCAGCATCGTGGACAGATCCACATCCGCCGGCAGCACGTCGCTCTCGGCCGGGACCAGCAGCACATCGTCGAAGGTCAGACCCTCGCCCACAAAACGGTTCGCAAAATCCATAAGTGCCTCCTCAATATTCATTTTTTCCGGAGCGCCCTCCGGTTGATTTCCGCTATTATAGCCGGATGGAGCGGCGTTTGTCAACGCCGCAGCGCGTTTTTTCCGCGGAAGATTTTGTGTCTGCCCTCTCCCCTCCACGCAAATAACAGCCATGTTGTCCAAGAGGGCTGTATCTGATTGTGCGCGAACGCGATCAGATACAGCCCTCGTTTGCGGGATATCCGCGGAAAAGACGGTCGCTGTCATAAAATGAACTTTTCAGACAATACCGCATCATTCGGTCTCGTCTTTTTCTGCGGCGTTGCCCTGAACAACAGGGAGGACGGTTCCCAATCTTGTTATTCGACAGAGATCATGTAATAGTACACCGGCTGGCCGCCGTCGACGACCGAGAGCTCCGACTCGGGGAAGTGGGTGGAGAGCAGGTTGCCGACATGCTCAGCTTCGTCCGCTGTGACATCGCAGCCGTAGTAGAGCGTGATGAACTCGGGGTCGAGCTCTTCAAAGGCCGTGCCCAGCGCGTCGATCAGCGCGTCCATGCCGGGATAGCTGTTGAGCAGTGCGCCGTCCAACAGCGCGAGATACTCGCCGGCCTTGATATCGTGGCCGTCAAACACGCTGTCGCGCGCGGCATAGGTGACCATGGCCGTGTGCACGCGGCCGATGGCATCGCTCATGTCCGAGACGACCTGCGCCTCGTCGGCGTCCGGGTCGAGATTCAGCAGCGCCGAGACGCCCTGGGGTACTGTGCGCGTCGGCATCACGATGACCTTCTTCTCGGTCAGCGGGATGCACTGCTCGGCCGCCATCGTGATATTTTTGTTGTTCGGCAGAACGAAAACGGTCTCGGCCGGGGTGTGGTTGATGACCTTCAATATGTCGTCGGTCGAGGGGTTCATCGTCTGGCCGCCGGTGACAATGCCGTCGGCGCCGAGCTCGCGGAAGAGATTGGCCATGCCCTCGCCGGCGCAGACCGTGACGACGCCGTAGCGCTTCTCGGCCTCGGCAACAAGGCCGTCGTACTCCTCGGCCGGAGCTTCGGCAGCGTTCTCCATGGCTTTGAGCTCTTTCTCCACGGCCTCGAGATCGTCGGTGGACTGCGCCTTGCGCCCGGCCAGGATGGCCTCGGCCTGGGAGCGCATGTTTTCGATCTTGGCGAGCTCCAGCGTGCCGTATTTCTGGCTCTCGGTCAAGGCGTCGCCGGGGATGTCGGTGTGGACGTGAACCTTGAAAATCTCGTCGTCGTCCGAGACGACCAGCGAGTCGCCGATCGAGTCGAGATAGCGGCGCAGCGGCATCAGATCCACGTCGGGGCTCTTTTTGCGGACGATGTACACGGTGTCGAACACGTTCACGGTGGGAACGTCCACGTCGCCCTCGCCCCAGCTCTCGCTCTCCGCCGCGGTCTCGCTCGTGTCCATGTCGGCCGAGCGGATCTCGCCGCGCAGCGAGCGCAGAATGGCGGTCAGGATCGTCATGTAGCCCTTGCCGCCGGCGTCGATCACGCCGGCCTTTTTCAGTACGGGGTTCTGGTTGACCGTGTCGGCCAGGGCCTGTTCGCCGGCCTCGATGGCGGCCGCCAGCGACTCCTCAAGGCTCTGATCGTTCTTGGCGGCCTTCTCCGCCGCGGCCGAGGCCAGGCGCGAGACCGTCAGGATCGTGCCCTCGGCCGGCTTCATCACGGCCTTGTAGGCGGCCTCGACACCGTCGTTCATCGCGCCGGTGAATTCGAGCGCGCCGGCGGTCTCCAGCCCCTTGAGGCGCCTGGCAATGCCGCGAAACAGCAGCGACAGGATGACGCCGGAATTGCCGCGTGCACCGCGCAGCAGCGCCGAGGCCACGGCATTCGATACGTCGGCCACGGTGTCGAAATCGCTCCCCTGCAGCATCGTCGCGGCGTTCGACATCGTCAGGCACATGTTCGTGCCGGTGTCGCCGTCCGGGACGGGGAAGACGTTCAGCTCATTGATCGCCTGGGAGTTGGCGTGCAGTGCCGCGTAAGCGCACAGGATCATTTCCTTAAAGGCCGCGGCGTCGATATATTCTCTCATTGCTACCTCCGGGATAAGCGTGCTTATCCGATAATTGTTTCTATATAGACGTCCACGCTCTTCACGGGAACACCGGTGGACTGGGACAGCTTGTAGCTGACCTCGTTCATGATGCTGCGGGCGACGGCGGCCATATTGACGCCGCGGTCGACGCCGATGTGCAGGTCGAGCGACAGACTGTCGTCATCGTTGAAGCGGACCTCCACACCCTTGGACATGCTCTCGCGCCGGAGCAGCTGGAAGCCGGATTTTTCGCTGCAGCTGACCATGCCCTTGACGCCGAAGCAGCTGGTGGCCGCGTCGCCGGCCAGATAGGTGAAGACATCGCTGGTAATGCTGATATCGCCGCAGTCGTTTTTGATGTTGACCATAGCTCTGAGCTCCTCTCATATCGCTTCCGTGCCGGAAAAGCCGACACGAGTCATAAAATTATATACCAAATCGAAGAAAAGCACAAGGCTTTTTTCCGATATCAGGGATATTATAAATAAATCCTGCCGCGGAAGAAAATAATCCGCCTTAAAGGTTTACAATCGGGCGAAAAAATGGTAATATGAATCTGTCCGTGAAAGAGTCCGCCCCGACAGGGGTGAACTGGAAATATTAGAAATGGAGAGTGAAGTACCATGCAGAGACACTTCAAGACCATGGACGGCAACACCGCTGCCGCCCATGTGTCGTACGCATTCACTGAGGTCGCCGCGATCTACCCGATCACCCCGTCGAGCCCCATGGCCGACTACGTCGACCAGTGGGCTGCCCAGGGCCGCAAGAACATCTTCGGCAGCACCGTCAAGGTGCAGGAGATGCAGGCCGAGTCCGGCGCCGCCGGCGCTGTCCACGGCTCGCTGAACGCCGGTGCGCTGACCACCACCTACACCGCGTCCCAGGGCCTGCTGCTGATGATCCCGAACATGTACAAGATCGCCGGCGAGCTGCTGCCCGGCGTG